>CAIQQR010000039.1 GCA_903874055.1 uncultured Bacteroidota bacterium
AAAATATGTCTCCCATAAAATAAATTTTAGAACTTAAAGGTAGTGAAATATTCTATTCTTCCAAATTTAATACAAGGGTTACATTTAAAATATATAAAAATAATAAACTATTTAAATATGAGTAATTAAGCTATTTATGATATTTTTTATCACTTATTGCTCCCAGCCGGTCTCTTTTAAGGCTGGATCATTTTCCTTTTTTAGAAAATCAGCATTGCCTAAACTTTCATGCTCCCAATTCATAATAGCTTCATCTGGTACAACTTGTATTGCTTCTTTCCAGGATGTGGAAGTTTCGTTATAAGCCAAATTGCTTTGTGCGCTATAACAGGAAATGATAGACCATCTTGGTTTGTCGGATAAATTTGCCTCCGAACGGTGCAATAAATTGCTATGAAAAAAAAGTGCATCACCAGCTTCAATTTCTACATATACTAAGTCCATTGTTTTTAAAGCATTGTCTACCATGGTCATATCTGCACCCACTTGCTCTCCTGCAAAACCATGATTTACTCTTCCTAATTTATGCGAACCTTTAATTACTTGAATACATCCATTTTGTTGATTGGCTGGTGTTAATGCAACCATTACACTAATCAATTGATCGGGAAACATAAATTGATTTTTATACCAATATCCATAATCCTGATGCCATTCCCATGCACCTCCCACTTTTGGTTCTTTCTGCATTAGCTTTGAATGAAAATGACAAACTGGTGCAATGCTATCTAATAATTGCGCAACTCTATTTACGATTCGCTCACTTCTGGTAAGGTATCCAAAAATATCATTGCCTGTTGTAAACCATAATGACAGTCTCGTTTTTTTACCAGTTTGATCATTCAAGTCTAAAGCATTTTTAGCCATTGCATCATCTTGAATGGCAATGTCATACATCTTATCAACCTCTTGTTTGCTGAAAAATTTTTTAATAATGATATAGCCATCTTTATGATAACTATTTATTTGTTCTTGCGTAAACTCATTTAATTTCATGATAACTTAATTAAAACTTATTAAATTTATAGTACCTAAATATAATTAATTTAAAATAATAACATGCAACTTAAAAGTGTTCATCATATTGCTGTGATTTGTTCTGATTACGAAAAGTCAAAACATTTTTATACCCATGTTTTAGGTTTTACCATTATTAGAGAAATATGTAGAGCCGAACGTAATTCATATAAATTAGACTTAGCCTTAAATGATTTATTTATCATTGAATTATTTTCGTTTCCCAATCCTCCTGTAAGACACTCTCAGCCTGAGTCTTGCGGATTAAGGCACTTGGCATTTGCTGTTGACAATATTCAAGATGCAATAAATGAATTAAATGCCAAAGGTGTTGAATGTGAACCTATTAGAGTGGATGCCTATACGCAAAAGCGGTTTACTTTTTTTGCAGATCCTGATGGCCTTCCATTGGAGTTGTATGAAGAAGTAGATTAATTTTTTCGAAAAACTTTGGTATATTTAAAAAGCTTAAATCAATGCCATATGAATCAACGAAGAAATTTTATTAAACAAATGTCTTTTGCCTCAGCAGGTTTTATTGCGACTCCAAGTTTTGCTAAAAGTAGTTTTTTTACAAGTGATACCATTCGCGTTGCAACCATTGGTGTTAATGGAATGGGATGGTCCAATACCATGGCTGCATTAACCGTTAAAAATGTGGAAGTGGTAGCACTTTGCGACATTGATGGTTCAGTATTAAGTAAACGCAAACAAGAATTATTAGTGGCTCAACCTAATGTTAAAAATATTGATACCTATACTGACTATCGACGAATTTTAGATAGAAAAGATATTGATGTAGTAATTGTAGGAACGCCCGATCATTGGCATGCATTACAAATGATTGAAGCATGTGCTGCCGGAAAGCATGTGTATGTTGAAAAGCCTGCAGGAAATTCAATTGGTGAGTGTGATGCAATGATTAAAGCTAAAAACAGATACAATCGCATTGTGCAAGTGGGTCAATGGCAAAGAAGTGAGCAACATTTTAAAGATGCGTTGGATTTTGTGCATTCAGGGCAACTTGGAAATATTAGAACAACAAAAGTATGGTGTTATCAAGGTTGGATGCGTCCTCAGCCAGTAGTTGCAGATAGTATACCTCCTGATTATATTGATTATAAAACATGGTTAGGGCCTGCACCAACGCGCACATTTAATACCAGTCGTTTTCATTTTCATTTTAGATGGTTTTGGGATTATGCAGGAGGATTAATGACAGATTGGGGAGTGCATTTATTGGATTATGCAGTGCAGGGAATGAAAGCAGGCAATCCAATTTCTGTAAGTGCCTTAGGTGGAAAATTTGCATATCCTGAATTGGCCGAAGAAACACCCGATACCTTAACCTCCTTATATGAATTTGATAAATTCAATTTAGTGTGGGATTCTGCAATGGGTATTGATAATGGTTCTTATAATCGTAACCATGGAATTGCTTTTATTGGAAATAATGGAACCCTAATTTTAGACCGACAAGGATGGGAAGTGATTGAAGAGAGTCAAGCAAAAAATAAATTGGTTAAACCTTATGCAAAAGTACAGGATAATGGAGTAGAGAAACATTGGGAAAATTTCATTGGAGCAATACGCAATAACAATCCATCTTCCTTACATTGTTCTATCGAGGATGGTGCACATATTGCAACCGTTGCACAGATGGGTAATATCGCTTATCGTTCAGGTAAAAAAATTAGTTGGAATGAAGCAGAGCATCAATTTACGGATCCTGCGATTCATGCTCAGTACTACATGAAAAATTACAATAATGGGTACAAGCTTCCAACTATATAGACATTTAATAATCGGTTTCTTAGTTCACTACTTGTATTTTAAAAATTAGATGAAAAGTTAAATAAAATTCAAATGAAAATTTCAATCAAAAAAGTATATTTAATTTCGTCTTTTTTATTTTTTGCAATTAATGTTTTTGCTCAAAACAAAATGGCTCCAGTAAAAGTAGTGGTAGCTGGAACGAGTCATGGACATGCAGGTTGGATATTAAATCGCCTCAAAGACAGTGTAATTGAAATTGTGGGCATTTATGAACCTAGTAAAGCAATCGCCGAAAAAAATGCGAAGAAGTTTAATTTACCTGCCAATTTATTTTACTCGGATTTGAAAAAAGTATTAGTAGCTACTAAGCCCGAAGCGGTGGTTGCGTTTGGCTCCATTCATGAGCATTTAAATGTAGTGCAAGTTGCTGCCCCAATGCATATTCCAATTATGGTTGAAAAGCCTTTGGGTGCTTCTTTAAAGGAGGCATTGCAAATGGATTCTATTGTAAAAAAGTATAATGTTCCCTTGCTTACTAATTTTGAAACATCATGGTATCCAAGCACATTTGAAGCTTTTAGATTAATTAGTGATAGTAATTATGTGGGCCAAATTAGAAAAGTGGTTTTTCATCATGGTCATCAAGGCCCTAGAGAAATAGGTGTGAGCGATGAGTTTTTTAATTGGCTAACCGATCCTGTTCAAAATGGTGGTGGAGCTATTGCTGACTTTGGTTGTTATGGTGCTAATTTAATGACTTATTTAATGCATGGGGAAAAACCCATTTCAATTACAGCAGTTACTAGAAATTACAAACCAAGCATTTATTCAAAAGTGGACGATGATGCTACTATCATAATTAATTACGCTAAATCGCAAGCCGTTTTACAAGCATCTTGGAATTGGACTTTTAGCAGAAAGGATATGGAAATTTATGGAGATAGTGCCTACATTATTGCAGTGAACGCGAATAAAATGCGATTAAGAAATAAGGAAGCATTGCCAGAATTTGAAAAAAATGTAACGAGCAAAGATATTCATGTTTATACCGATCCATTTTCTTATTTGCAAGCTTACTTAAGAGGCATTGAAAAAATACAACCTTATGGATTATACTCTTTAGAGAACAATATGATGGTTGTTAAAATTTTAGAAGCCGCAAAACAGTCTGCTAAAACTGGTAAGACAGTTTTATATAAGTAATTTTTTAAATAGAATTTTAGTTGATAAGAATTGATTTGATGATTTCAGAAGCTTAGTTGTCCATCCATATAAAAAGGGCTTAATAAAGCAAATATTTACAACTATTTGCTTAAATTGATAAACGATTGTTTACTATCAAACCTATGCCCATGAAAAAGCTATTAATTGCTTTGTTGACGGTTCCCTTTGCGTTATCAGTAATTGCACAAGTACCTGAAGGAAAAAAAGTAATTAGTTCCTTGTATTTATATGACATGGCTTCGGGCAAATCCAGTTTAATACTAAGAGAGATGCGTCATTTTGAAGCACCCAATTGGTCTCGTGATGGAAAGTATTTATTAATCAATAGCTTAGGAAGATTGGAAAAAATTAGCACTATGGGTGACAAACTCGGCGAATTAAATACGGGCAAGGTGCAGGATGCTAACAATGATCATGGTTATTCTTTTGATGGAAAAACACTTTTTATATCAAGTGCCAAACCTGAATTTAAAGAACATACTTCATTTATTTTTAAAGTAGCTGCCGAAGGGGGCGAACCTACTCAAATCACACCAACTTCCACTTCCTACTGGCATGGTGTTTCCCCTGATGGAAAGGATATTGTGTATTGTGCGAATCGCAATGGCAATTATGATGTTTATAAAATGAGTGTGAATGGTGGAGATGAAATTAGATTAACCACTACCGAAGGTTTAGATGATGGTCCTGAATATGCACCTGATGGTAAATTTATTTATATTAATTCTTACCGCACAGGCACCATGCAAATTTGGAGAATGCATGCCGATGGATCCAATCAAGAGCAAATGACTTTTGATGCACATTCTAATTGGTTTGCACACGTTGCGCCTAATAATAAAGTGGCTACTATTATTACTTATTTAGAGGACCAAAAGCAAACGCATCCATTTGGACGTCAAGTGCAATTACGTTTATTGGATTTGACTTCTAAAAAATTAACCAATTTAACGGAACCATTTTATGGAGGTCAAGGAACCATTAATGTACCTTCCTGGAGCCCGGATGGTAAACAATTTGCTTATGTGCGTTACGAATTAATGGACTAGCTAATTGATTGTAGATTTTTACATAAAATAATTACATAAATACACCATATGAAAAACAATTCATCAAACAACGATTCATCTTCAAGAAGAAAGTTTCTGCAACTTATTGGCGCTACAAGTATTGCAACTGTTGCTTCTCCTTTAAGTTCCTTAGCTGCAAAACAAAAAGCAGAAGAGCGAATTTTAATGTATGAAAAGAAAATATCTACCGGTGAAAAAATAAGATTAGGTGTAATTGGTTTTGGAGTACAAGGACATTTTGATTTAGGGACTGCATTAAAAGTGCCTGGTGTTGAGTTAGCAGGTATTTGTGATTTGTATACGGGACGTTTGGAGAATGCAAAAGAAATGTATGGTAAGGATTTATTCACTACACGTAACTATAAAGACATTTTAGACAAAGCTGATATTGATGCAGTAATTATTGCTACCACTGATTGTTGGCATGCAAAAATTACGATTGAAGCATTAGCAAAAGGCAAACATGTGTATTGCGAGAAACCAATGGTGTATAAAATTGCCGAAGGTTATTCAGTGATCGATGCTGCTAAAAAATCGGGAAAGGTTTTACAAGTAGGTTCTCAAAGAGTAAGTAGTATTGGACTTGCAAAAGCAAAAGAATTATTAGCTGCTGGTGAAATTGGAAATTTAAATATGGTGAATGCGGTGTATGATCGTCAAAGTTCAATTGGGGCTTGGGAGTATACCATACCTAAGGATGCAAGCGCGGAGACTACTGATTGGAGTAAATTTATAGAAGTAACTGGCAAGATGGAATTTGATGCAAAAAAGTTTTTTTGGTGGCGTGCTTATAAAGAAGTGGGAACGGGTGTTGCCGGTGATTTATTCATTCACTTACTAAGCGGAACGCATTTTATTACTAATTCAAAAGGACCTGAAACAATTTATAGTACAGGTCAGTTTAGTCATTGGAATGATGGCCGTAATATGCCTGATGTAATGTCAGGTGTGATGCAATATGGTAAAAACACTGCTCATCCTGCTTTCCAAATGACTTTACAAGTAAACTTTGTAAGTGGAACAGGAGGTCAGGAAATAATTAGATTAATTGGTTCGGAAGGCGTGATGGATGTTAAGGGAAATGATATAACCGTTAAACATAGTTATATGCCCGAAGCACCAGGCTTTGGTGGGTATGACTCCTTATTTACTTTTTCAAAAAGCATGCAAACCGAAATGCAAAATGATTACAATGCAAAATGGAGTGCAGCTCAAAGAAAAAGAAAAACCAAGGAAGATGTTTTATACAAGGCCCCAGTTGGTTATGATGAACACTTGGATCATTTCACTAATTTCTTTGATGCGATCCGAACAAGGAAGCCGGTAGTGGAAGATGCTGAATTTGGATTTAGAGCAGCTGCACCAGCATTAGCTTGTAACGAAAGCTATTTTAGTAAACAAATTATTGGCTGGGATCCAGAGAACATGAAATTGAAATAGCTTTGGCCCTATTTTAAATAGTATGAATTCAAAAGTAGATACCTATATCCAAGGTCTAAAAAACTGGAAAGCAGAAGTTGAGTTATTAAGAGAAATTCTTTTAACAACCAACTTAGAGGAAGATTTTAAATGGGCAAGACCTTGCTATACTTATAATGGAAAAAATATATTAGGTATTGCTACATTAAAGGAACATTGTGCTTTAAATATTTTTAATGGAGCATCCTTGAGTGACCCAAATGAAATTTTAATTATTCCAGGTGAGCATTCACAGTCGGCAAGATGGATGAAGTTTGAAACTAAGGCGGCAATAAATAAGCATTCTAAAATTATTAAGGCTTTAGTTAAACAAGCTATCGAGCTAGAAGCTAGTGGGGTTAAAAAAATTAAGTCAGTTGCTCCTAAATTGAATTGCCCTGAAGAGCTTGAAAATATATTTAAAAAAGATGCAAAATTAAAGACTGCTTTTTATGCATTGACACCAGGCAGACAAAGGGCTTACTTAATATATTTTACGGCACCTAAACAATCTGAAACTAGAATTACCAGAATCAAAAAGTACGCCCCTAAAATTTTATGTGGTAAAGGTTTTAATGACTGCACCTGTGGTTTTTCAAAGCGAATGCCTAACTGCGACGGATCCCATAAGTTCCATTAAACTTATATATCCGATTGTTCCTGTTTTTTCGGTAATTTAGTTCTATAAATTTCGCGTATGAAATCTCGTTTCTTTTTTAGCTTAGCATTTTGCTTAACTTTTGCATGTTCCAATGCTCAACAAGTAAACCAATTAAAGAATGCACTACCCATTGGCGTTTTTGATTCAGGTACAGGAGGTCTAACAGTTTTGGAAGCCATGTTAAGCTTAGATGCATTTAATAATACCACAGGTCTTCCTGGAGCTGATGGAAAACCGGATTTCAATAAAGAGTACTTTCAATATTTAGCCGATCAAGCTAATATGCCCTATGGTAATTATGCAGCTGAGCATAAGACTGATTTATTAAAAGAGCATATCTTAAAAAACATGCATTATTTTTTAAACACTACTACCACAAAGCCTTCCGTTAAAATGATTGTGCTTGCTTGTAATACTGCAACTGCATATGCTTTAACAGATATTAAATCAAAATTGAAAGAAGAAAATATAAATGTTCCAGTTTTAGGAGTAATTGATGCTGGATCAAAAGCAGCACTTGCCTATCAAGCAAAAAATGGTGCTGGTACTATCGGTATTTTTGCTACTGCAGGTACAGTAGCATCAGAAGGATATCCAAGAACTTTACAATCAATGGCAAAAGATAAAGGCCTTCCTATATTATCTGTTGTAAGTCAAGGTGGTGCTGGACTTGCAGAAAGCATTGATCGTGATTGGAGTTATTTTGTGGATACTTTAACTAAAGCAAGAAAAGAATATAAAGGTCCCTCCATAAAAAATCTAACTTATATCATTGACACTACTTTATTATCTGCTTATAAATTTGATAAATCAAATAATAAACTATTATGTGAGTATGATGATAAGGGAAGCTGCTTGGATATGCAATTAAATGATCCTTCAAACTATGTTCGTTATCATTTAGTTTCTTTATTGGAGAAAATGTTGCAACAAAATATTAAAACGCCAATGAATACTTTAATATTAGGTTGTACACATTACCCTTATATGAAAGATACAATTGCTAAAGTGTTGACCGAATTATATGATTATAAAAAAGACAATCAATACAGGTATCGTAATTGCATCACAAAACGTGTGCAGTTAATTGATCCTTCAGTGGAGACTGCAAAAGAAGCCTATTTAGCTTTAAATGCAAATAAGTTATCAAATTCAACAGGAGTTAAGGCAAATCAATTTTACATTACTATTCCAAATACGCAATTAGCTGAAGTTAAATTACAACCAGATGGTTGGTTTACTTATGACTACAAATATGGCAGAAAAGTGGGTGATAATAAGGACTATGTTCAGTTTGTGCCATTCGATCATAAAAATATTTCAGACGCATCCTATGCAAGATTTCAATTAGTACTACCGCATGCTTATGCAGAAATTGTTAAAATAGTAAAGAATTAGAATTTATTATTTTCGTTTTTCTACGTCTGTAATATCAAGATGCTTATATCAATAGATTGTTCGTTCTCTGTAAAAGAATGTACATGGCTTTCTTTAATATAGGGTTGTAATGATGTTATAAAAGGGGCCCCCATCATTCTTTGTGGAGTAGCTAATATAAGGGTAGTTCCTGCTGCAATAAATTGTTTTAACAATTTAAGTAATGGTTCAAATTGCTCAGGAACATAGTTTACATCACTCAATAAAATGGTATCAGCTTTAATTTCATTAGGAAATTCAATCCAGTCCATACAGGCTGCGCGCGTATTAGCAAGTTGTAAATATTTAATATTTTTTTCCATTAATAAAATGGCATCTTCTGCATGATCGCTAATGATTACTTCTTGTGCTAATGCAGCAATGGAAAAAGAAGGGAGCCCTATCCCCGCACCTATTTCTAAAACCTTTTTATTTTTGACCCATTTGGTATTTGATTGTAAAAAATCAGTTAATACAACCGAAGCTGGCCATAGTTTTGCCCAAAATGGAAAGGGAATGTTTGTATCCTTTTGAACTAATTCTTCATAAGTAGATTTAATACTTGTAGGGTCAGGTATTAAAATACTTAGCTTTTTTTGATAATGATATATGCAGGTTGCGTATTCCAAAAAAGGTAGATGATTTTTATTAATTTCACAAATCTACTGCATGATGTTTACTTATCTGATTTAAATCATAAAAGGAATCTATAAATTTTATATTTTTGCTGAACTTTGAAATATACCATCGTCATATTATTATTTACTGCGCTTATTGCACAAACTTTTTCAAGATCACTTGTGCTGGCCGACTATATGGTAAATTTAGATGCCTATAAAAAAGCTTGTGTAAACAAGGCAAAGCCCATGATGCATTGTAATGGTAAATGCCAGATGCTCAAAAAAATGAAAAAACAGGAGAGCGATAACAGTTCAGGAGCAAATGCGCCTAAGTATAATCAACCTGATTTTGTGCTTTCTTCAAAATCATTTTTCCCAACTATAGAATTTACTACTATTGCTAATAGTAACACTTTTTACATACAACATCAAAGTAAATTCACTTGTAATTATTTTGTTTCTATTTTTCGTCCGCCTTCCTATTGTAATACTATTTAGATTTTTTTAAATTTTATTACAATTAATCCAATTCAACTATGAAAAAGATTTTCATAGCCATAACAATATTGTTAGTGGCTTATAACGCTAATGCATGTAGCATTTGCGGATGTGGTGGCGGAAATTTATATTTAGGCATGTATCCTAATTTTGATTCCAAGTTTTTAGGAGTTAGATATAACTATAGTAGTTATAAAACAGTATTACAAAATGATAATACTCAGTTTAGTAACAACACTTATAATACTTACGAGATTTGGACAGGCTATAATTTGACAAAAAAATGGCAAATATTTGGTTTTATTCCTTATCAATCAAATAATATTGTTAGTGATGATGGTTCAAGCAAAACCAATGGTGTTGGGGATATCACCTTGTTAACTAATTATCAATTGTTAAATTCTCGAAAAGTTGTTAATGATAAAAAACTAGTTATCCATCAACTTTGGATGGGCGGTGGTATTAAATTTAACACTGGTTTATTTGCAGTTGACCCTCACGATCCTGATGTTACACTTGCTAATGTAAATGCTCAAATGGGAACAGGCAGTACTGATTTTATTTTAAACGCTAGAGATATTTATCAAGTAGAAAATTGGGGACTAGCAACCAACTTAAACTATAAGATGAATACACAAAACAAGGATGGCTATCAATTTGGTAATAAGTTTACGATGAATTCAATTCTTTATTACAACATCAATAATAAACATACTGTATTTACTCCGAATGCTGGAGTACAATTTGAAAATAATGAAGGCAATAAGTTAGACGGTCATTTAATTAGTTTAACCGAAGGCATTGATAATGGCAATTATAGGACAGGTGGGCACAGTGTAAATATACTTGGAGGAGTTGAAATGAACGTTAATAAAATTACAGTAGGTGTAAATGTTCAATTGCCTATCCAACAAAATTATGCAGAGGGTCAAACCAATTTAAATTGGAAAGGCACTGCACATATTAGCTTTAGTTTTTAATAATCAATTCTTTAAAATCATTTTATGAAATCATATTTTTTATTCGCATTGTTATTTATCGCTTCATTTAGTTTTGGACAAAATTCTCCAAATAAATCCCCTGATCCTAATAAAAAAACTTTGATTGTAGAAGCTTCTTGCGGCCAATGCCAATTTAAAATGGCTGGTAAAGGCTGTACACTTGCTGTAAGAATGGACGGCAAATCCTTTTTTGTTGACAAGGCTAAAATAGATGACTTTGGTGACGCACATAGCAAAATGGGTTTTTGCAATGCCATTAGAAAAGCAAAAGTGCAAGGCGATATTGTTGATGGCAAATTTGTTGCTACCTATTTTGAACTAATTGATAAAAAATAACTTTATGAAAATCACATCTTTTAAAATTTATCTGACTTTGATGTTTGCTTTTTTAATGACAAATATGGTATACGCACAAACAACTGCTGATGCCAAAAAGCATCAAGAAATGATGGATATCATAATGCAACAACCAAAAACTCAAATTAACACCATTGGTGTATTTGTATATGACGGTTTCAACAATTTGGATGCGATGGGTCCGTATCAAGTTTTAAGACAAATTAGTGGCGCTAAAACATTCTTAATTGCCAAACAAAAAGGACTTGTAAAAAATAATTCGGGGGTTAAAGTGCAAGTTGATACTACTATTGCTGAAGTTAAAAAATTAGACATTATCCTTATTCCAGGTGGAGCTATGGAAACTTTATTAATGACAAAAGATACAGCGGTGCTTAACTGGATTCAACAAATAGACAAAACTTCAAAATACACAACCAGTGTTTGTACAGGTGCATGGATTTTAGGTGCTACGGGATTATTACAAGACAAACATGCTACTACCAATTGGTATCGAGCGGAAGAAATGTTAACTAACTATGGTGCCAAATTTGTAAAAAAGCGTTATGTACAAGATGGAAAATATTGGACAAGTGCAGGTGTTTCGGCAGGCATTGACATGTCTTTGGCCATAGTTAATGATTTGTTTGGTGAAAAATATACGCAAGGGATTATGTTGGATTTAGAGTACGATCCGCAACCACCATTTAACGCAGGTTCTTTAGATAAAACACAACCCATTGTTGCAGACATGATGAAAACCATGTATGATATGATAATGTTATCTACAATAAATAAGCTAAAGAAGAAGTAAAATTAAAAAAATTAATCGAAGTAGACTATAGGTTCTAAGTCCTGTAGTTCTGCTTCGGTAAATAAACGAGACTGCACTATAAAGCGAAAGCCTAATGGGATTTCTAAGGAAAAACTAGAACCACGTCCTGAAATGACGTCAATGGTTAAATGGGTATGTTTCCAATATTCGTATTGATCTTTGCTCATAAAAAATTCGCAACCGTCAATTTCGCCAATTTTAATATCGCTTCCGCCAATTTTAAAATCGCCTTTTTCAAAACACATGGGCTGTGATCCATCGCAACATCCACCGCTTTGATGAAACATTAAAGGGCCATGTTTTTCTTTTAAAGTTGCAATGAGTGATGAGGCTTCTTTAGTAAGGTCTACGCGCTTGTTCATACTACTAAGTTAATTAAAAAAGCCTCCCCGAATACAGGTTATTCAACCCTTCCCGAGGAGGCTTTTGATTGCATTATCTACTAAAAGAATCCTAATTTGTTTTTATCGTAAGAAACCAACATATTTTTTGTTTGTCTGTAATGACCCAACATCATTTTATGTGTTTCTCTACCAAATCCTGATTTTTTATATCCACCAAAAGGAGCATGAGCAGGATAAGCGTGGTAACAGTTTACCCAAACACGACCTGCTTGAATTGCTCTTGGTACTTGATATAACTCGTGTGCATCTCTTGTCCAAACACCAGCACCTAAACCATACAAAGTGTCATTTGCAATAGCCAATGCTTCTTCGGTAGTTTTAAATGTGGTTACACTTACTACTGGCCCAAAAATTTCTTCTTGGAAAATACGCATCTTATTATTACCTCTAAAAATGGTTGGTTGAATATAATATCCAGTTGAAAGCTCGCCATCTAATTTGTTAGCTTCGCCACCGCATAAAACCTCGGCACCTTCTTCCTTACCAATTTTTAAATAAGACAAAATCTTTTCATATTGGTCGTTGGAAGCTTGTGCACCCATCATTACAGAACCGTCCAATGGATGACCAACTTTTATAGCTTTGGTTCTTTCTACAACACGCTTCATGAATTTCTCATAAATGTTTTCGTGCACTAAAATTCTAGAAGGACAAGTACAAACCTCACCTTGGTTTAAAGCAAACATGACTGCACCTTCAATTGCTTTATCAAAGAATTCATCATCCGCATCGCCCACAGATTCAAAGAAAATGTTTGGTGACTTTCCCCCCAACTCCATGGTAACTGGAATTAAGTTTTCAGAAGCATACTGCATAATTAAGCGACCTGTTGTTGTTTCACCTGTAAAAGATACTTTAGCAATTCTTGGTGAAGTTGCTAAGGGCTTTCCCGCTTCAGGACCAAAACCTGTCACTACGTTTAATACACCTGCTGGTAAAATATCTGCTATTAATTCTAGGAAACACATAATAGAGGTTGGTGTTTGCTCCGCTGGTTTAACCACGGTGCAACATCCTGAAGCCAAAGCTGGTGCAATTTTCCAGGTTGCCATTAATAATGGAAAGTTCCATGGAATAATTTGTCCTACAACGCCAATTGGTTCATGTAACACAATACTTACTGTGTGCTCATCATGCTCGGAAATAGTTCCTTCTTCGCCACGAATTACACCTGCAAAATAGCGGAAATGGTCAATACATAATGGCAAATCGGCCGCGCGCGTTTCCCTTAAAGCTTTACCGTTGTCGATAGTCTCAACAGTGGCTAGGTACTCTAAGTTGTCCTCCATTACCTGTGCAATTTTCAATAATAAGTTGCTTCGGTAAGTTGGAGAGGTTTTGCTCCATGTTACGAAAGCTTTTTCGGCAGCATCTAGCGCCAAATCAATGTCTTCCTTGCCTGAGCGAGCAGCTTTTGTGAAGACTTTACCATCAATAGGCGATACATTATCAAAATATTCGCCTTTTACTGGGGGTACAAATTTACCGCCAATGAAGTTGTCGTACTTTGCTTTAAAAGTAGGACGGGATACAATTGTTGACATAGCTTTTATCGTTTTAGACTGTAATACTATCTCAGTTTGTTTAAAAATTATAGTATATTTAAGTCAAATTATAGCACAAAAACGTCATTTCGATTGATTGCTTGCTTTTTTTTCGGAAAGCCGTTTTCTAATAAAACGAATGCTATGAGTACTACAAGACAGCTTAAAAACGTACAACTAACCCACGAAAAGTCTTTAAAAACCTTAGTGGAGAACAGGACGGCCTATACATTAGAGAAATGTGAGCTCAATGTTTTTGAGACCCATCAGGCAACACATTTGGTCCCACTTACTTTTAATGATTTTGTAGTGACGAGCATGTTAAGAGGTAAAAAGGTGATGCATTTGTATGGGGAAGACGGTTTTGATTATTTACCAGGCGAAACAGTACTTGTTCCGGGGGGTGTTACCATGAATATTGATTTTCCTGAAGCCACCAAAGACAATCCCACACAGTGTATTGCATTGGCTATAGATCATCAAAAAATTGAAAATACTTTGTCTTTTTTGAATGACAAGTATCCACGCATGGGAAATGACTATTGGAACTTTAGTAAAAACAATTATCATTTTCAAAATAGTATAGAGATTGCTAACCTATTAAATAAGATTATTAATATTTGTGCTAGTAGTCTTCCATTAAAGGATGTGTTGGCCGATTTAAACTTACAAGAATTGATTGTTAATATCATTCAATCTCAAAATAGATTGGTCTTAGATCAAGTGGCTGAGGCTGCTGTAAATACAAACGCAAATACTTTAGCGTATATCACAGGCTTTATAAAAGCCAATATTAATGAAGACATTAAGCTTGCCGTACTTAGTGAAAAAGCGTGTATGAGTAAAGCTACTTTTTACAGATCTTTTAAAAAAGAATATGGGATAAGTCCTTTGGAATATATTATTTCAGAGAAAATAAAATTAGCTAAAAACTTATTGGCTAATCCCAAAAACACTTTAAAATCTATAGCATTTGAATGCGGATTTCATGATGTAAACTATTTTGTTAGATTGTTTAAAAAAATGGAGTCTATTACACCAGGCCAATATCAACTTATGATTTTGTCAAATAACCACTCTTAATATTTTAAGCTATTTTGTTTTAACGAACCACTAACTTTGTTCAAAACAAATTATATGCAAGTTTCAGGTAACAAAATATTAATCACTGGCGGTGCTAGTGGCATTGGTTTAGGTTTAACCGAAAGGTTTATTCAGGAAGGCAATACCGTTATTATTTGCGGAAGAAGGGAAGATGTTTTAGCTGCTGCTGCTGCAAAATTTCCAACTGTTATTACTAAAGTTTGTGATTTATCAGACGAAAGTGAAAGGATAGAATTATTAAATTGGGTAGCAGAAAATCATGGGGATACCAATGTGCTTATTAATAATGCAGGTATTCAAAACTGGATGCGTGTTGAAGCCGATAGCTTTTATGACAAAGCACATGAGGAAATCACCACCAACGTTTTAGCACCCATTCATTTGGCTAATTTGTTTTCAGGTTTACCATCTATGAAAACCATTATTAATGTAACATCGGGACTTGCATTTATTCCATTGGCTCAAGCACCGGTGTATTGTGCTACCAAGGCATTTATGCGTTCCTTCACACTCTCCTTAAGACGTCAATTAAAAGATGCAAATATTGAAGTTATTGAAATTATTCCCCCTGCATTAAATACAGATTTA
>CAIQQR010000040.1 GCA_903874055.1 uncultured Bacteroidota bacterium
CTTATGTAAGCAGACGAGAAGCAAAAAAGCACAACACAAATCTCCGATTTGTGTTGAAAAGGCTTTGGGTAAGACGAGTTAGCCGAAGCGGATGACAATGCGAAGCATTGGCAATCCAATGACGAGTTTGTCGAAGCGGATGACAATGCGAAGCATTGGCAATCCAATGACGAGTTTGTCGAAGCGGATGACAATGCGAAGCGTTGGCAATCCAAAGACGAGTTAGCCGAAGCGGATGACAATGCGAAGCATTGGCAATCCGCAGACGAGTTAGCCGAAGCGGATGACAATGCGAAGCATTGGCAATCCGCAGACGAGTTAGCCGAGGCGGATGACAATGCGAAGCGTTGGCAATCCGCCTTCATTCACCTATTTTTGCTCTATGAAACATTCACAAACAATTGGGATTATACTTTGTATCTTTTTAATGTTTTGTACAACACAACCAATGGTAATTATTGATAGTAAAAACTTAATAATTACGGGTTGGCAAACTGCTGGAACTTCATTCGGGAAACCAGGCATGTTTTTCGCCATTTTCGGCGGGCTTGCCGCCTTATTTTTTGCATTACCATTTATATGGGCAAAGCGTTTTAATCTAGCTTTTGCATCTTTAATATTGGCTTGGTCATTTAGAAATTTTATGGTGCTCTCTACCTGCCAAATGGGGGATTGTCCAAGGGTTCAATGGCCTTTATATGCATGCATTATCATTTCATTCAGTATTCTAATAATGACTTTCTTGCCAAAGATTAAAATCCCTAAGTCAACTAACTAATTCAATAAAAATGCCTAACCATTAGTTAGGCATTTTTATTTGTATCAATATCTTATGAAAGTCTTTTTAAAGCCTCTCCAATAATACTTACAGCTTCTTTTATTTGAGACTCTGTAATAATTAATGGTGGAGCAAAACGAATTTTATCACCATGTGTAGGCTTTGCTAATAATCCTAAATCTCTTAAGTGTAAGCATAATTCCCAAGAAACTTCAGGGTCTTTATGGTTGATAACAATCGCATTTAATAAGCCTCTTCCGCGCACTAATTTTATAAAAGGGGAGTTTAATTTTTCTAATTCAGCTCTTAATAAAACACCCATTGCTTCGGCATTTTCAGCCATCTTTTCAGACTTTAACACTTCCAAAGATTTTATTGCAACGGCACAAGCAAGCGGATTCCCGCCATAAGTTGAGCCATGTTCACCTGGTTTAATTTGCATCATAACAATATCGTCAGCAAGTACTGCAGAAATAGGTAGTGTTCCACCACTTAATGCTTTTCCTAAAATTAAAATATCAGGTCGTACTCCTTCATGATCACATGCCAACATTTTTCCTGTTCTTGCTAAACCGGTTTGAATTTCATCTGCAATAAATAGCACATTGTATTTTGTACATAAATCTCTGACACCTTTTAAATATCCATCGTCTGGCAATACAACTCCAGCTTCGCCTTGAATGGGCTCCACCATAAATGCAGCAACATTTGCATCCTTAAGTTGATTCTCCAAAGCAGTCAAATCATTGTACGGTACTAGCTCAAATCCTGGCATATAAGGGCCAAATCCTTTAAAGCTACTTGGGTCAGTAGATGAAGAAATTGCAGCTAATGTGCGTCCCCAGAAATTGCCTTCTGCAAAAATGATTTTTGCTTTATTTTCTTCAATTCCTTTAACATTATAACCCCATCTTCTTGCTAATTTAATGGCAGTTTCTCCACCTTCCACCCCTGTATTCATTGGCAATACTTTATCATATCCAAAATAAGCAGAAATATAAGCTTCATATTCACCTAATAAATTATTGTGAAAAGCGCGAGAGGTTAAGGTAAGTCTAGCAGCTTGTTCTTGTAATGTTTTTACAATGGCAGGATGACAATGTCCTTGGTTAACGGCAGAATAGCCGCTTAAAAAATCAAAATATCTTTTTCCATCCACATCAAACAAAAAAACGCCTTCGCCTTTTTCTAAGACAACGGGGATAGGGTGGTAATTGTGTGCTCCAAATTTATCTTCAAGTTCCAAATACTTTGCAGCATTTGCACTCACATCATGATTAGTGTGCATTTTGTAAAATTTAAAAATCAATAAAAAAATAGTGAAAAGTTACAATTCAACGAGTGAAGTGTAATAAAAAAAAGAAAAAGGGTGGTAAATGCAATTACCCCATGGGATGATTCAATAAATCTAGGTTCAATATTAGGATATGTTCCTTTTTCATGCCTCTAAGTTAAGTTTTTCTCTTTAAATTCCCATATTTTGGACTTACATTCGCAAAAACATCTCTGTTTGAAACCATTTGTATCCATAGTCATATTAAATTATAACGGTGTAAAATACTTACAGCAGTTTTTGCCATCTGTATTAAAAACACAATATGAAAACTATGAGGTTGTGGTAGCAGATAATGGTTCAACGGATGACTCTATATTATTTTTACAAACTAATTTTCCAACAGTTAAAATTTTAACTTCTTCCACAAATGAAGGATTTGCTGGAGGGTACAATTGGGCATTAAAAAATATAAAAGCGGACTATTTTGTTTTATTAAATTCAGATGTTGAGGTCACTCCCAATTGGATTACACCAATGGTTAATTTATTATCTTCTGATGAAAATATAGCTGCTTGTCAACCAAAACTATTATCACAAAAAGATCCTGCATTATTTGAATATGCTGGAGCAGCGGGAGGCTGGATTGATTCAATGGGGTATCCATTTTCAAGAGGAAGGGTTTTTGATATTTGTGAAAAAGATAACGGACAATATGATAGTAATGAAATGATTTTTTGGGCTTCAGGTGCAGCCATGATGATTAGATCGAATGTGTTTCATGAATTAGAAGGTTTTGATGCAAGTTTTTTTGCGCATCAGGAGGAAATTGATCTTTGTTGGCGAATTCAATTAAAAGGGTATAAAATATATTGTTGTCCAGCTGCTATTGTGTATCATGTTGGAGCCGGAACTTTGCCAAGAGGTGGGCGAAAAGTATTCCTAAATTTTAGGAATAATTTGATAATGCTATGCAAAAATTTACCCTTTACAGAACTTATATGGAAATTACCCTTTAGGCTTGCTTTGGATGCCATTTCGGCTTGGAAAGGACTATTTAGCGGGGATACTTACTTTTTCACAGCAATTGTAAAAGCGCATTTTGCACTTATTGGCTACATTCTTACAGGTAATTTAAAGCGATCAGCTGGCACCAAACAGTTAAAAACGATCAATGGAGTGTATGATGGATCCTTGGTTTTCCAATACTTTATAAAAAAGAAGCAATATTTTAATAAAATAGTTAACTAACTGGTTCTTTATTAAGAACTAGTTGCTATTTTTGCGTCCGTAATTAATAACTATGTCACAAGATTTAAATCAACCAGAAGTATCTAAGGATATCAATTCTAATTGGGTAACTTCATCTAAATTCTTATTCTACGTTTCTATTTTTGCTATTTTATCATTGGTAGTTGGGAACTGTTCAAAGGTTTTCAGCAGTGGTTTTAAAAAGCCAAATCCAGAGGTTCAAACTAGCTCTCAGTACAAGCCAGAATATAAATAGAAAAAAATTTGGGTAGAGTGCTGTGAATCCTTATTTTTGCACTCCTAAAAATAGTTCTTGTACAAGCGAAAGTAGCTCATTTGGTAGAGCACGACCTTGCCAAGGTCGGGGTGGCCGGTTCGAGCCCGGTCTTTCGCTCAAAAATCCCGAATTTCGGTTCGGGTTTTTTTTTAAGTCTTTCAATAGACGCCTTGGTGGTGGAACTGGTAGACACGCAGGACTTAGACACTGTTCTTTTGGAGAACAAGAATTTGAGTGCGCTTCGAGAAATTGAAGATGTAGAACTCCGTAAATTCGGTGAACCCTTTAAAATGGGAATGCCGAGCGAAGCCCGAAAGGGAAC
>CAIQQR010000041.1 GCA_903874055.1 uncultured Bacteroidota bacterium
ATTATTGTATTAAGACACTACGCTAATTTAAGTTTTAAAGAGATTGCACAAATGACCAACTGTAGTATTAACACGGCTTTGGGAAGAATGCGTTACGGCTTAATTAATCTAAGAAAAATGATGAATGAGCGAGGAATGAGTTTATAAATTTAATTGCTACTGATGTATTATAGTTTTACGATATAAAAAAGGCTCCGAATTCGGAGCCTTTTTTATACTTTAATAACTACTTTACAAGTTCAGTTACTATTGCTTTCCTTTTGCAACGCTACATTGCAACCATTGTAAATACTCCTGAACATTTGGTGTGTATCCCACTGGATTGGATAATAAATTTTGCTCAGGGCTCATCACAACATACAAAGGCTGTGTCACCTGATTGAAATTTTCAGCCTGGAAAGTTGCCCATAAATCACCTACACTATTTATTTCTTTTATAGTACCAGCTTTGCTTGTGTATTTAAAGCGCTTGTCCACAGGCAGCATTTCTTTATCATCTACATATAAAGAAACTAAAATGAAATTTTCTTTGATATAGCTTGACACTGTAGGATCCGTCCAAACATTTTCTTCCATCTTACGACAGTTCACACAGGCCCAACCCGTAAAATCAATTAAGATAGGCTTGTTTTGTTCCTTAGCTAAAGCCAATGCTTTTTGATAATCGTTTACCACATTGGCATGAACCCCACGGTTATCATCCAAAGGATTTGCCAATAAACTATAATGGCTTGGTGGTGGGAATCCACTTAAGAATTTAATGTAGTTGGCATTTTTAGGAAATATGCCCATGATCAAAACAACTGAAAAAGCAATTGCTGCTATTCCTCCTAGTTTTCGACCTATTGAAATTTTTGCACCCTTATTATCATGTGGCAAATGCAATTTACCCCACAAATATAAGGCCAATCCTAAGCTTATTAACGCCCACAATCCTAAAAACACTTCCCGCTTTAATAAACCCCAATGTTGCACTAAGTCGGCATTGGATAAAAATTTAAAAGCCAATGCAAGCTCAAGGAAGGCCAATAATTTTTTAACCGTGTCTAACCATCCACCTGATTTAGGCAAACTTTGTAACCACTGAGGGAATATCGCAAACAAAGTAAACGGTAAAGCCAAGGCAATACCAAAACCTGCCATACCCAAGGTTAATGCCCAGGCGCCTCCTTGCAAGGATCCAACCAACAAAGTTCCTAAAATGGGTCCTGTACATGAAAAGGAAACAATGGCTAAAGTGATGGCCATAAAAAAGATGCCACCGATACTTCCTAATCCACTTTTTGAATCGGCCTTGCTGGCAATGCCACTTGGCAAAGTGATTTCAAAATAGCCAAAAAAGGAAATGGAAAAGAATATAAAAATGACAAAGAAAATTAAATTTAATACTGGGCTTGTTGAAATACTATTAAAAATTTCGGGTTGCACATTACCTAATAAATGAAAAGGCACACTTGCTAAAACATAAATTAAGAAAATACTTAGCCCATATAACAAACCATTTTTTATGCCCTGCTTTCTTGTTTTTGAGCGCTTTGTAAAAAACGACACCGTCACTGGTATCATTGGAAACACACAGGGTGTAATTAATGCAATTAAGCCCCCTAAAAATCCCAACACAAAAACCATCCACGCACTTGATTTTTTACTATCATTCGCTGCTTCCCCACAAGCGCCTGCAGGTGGCGTTGTTGCTGTTACTGGTAATAATATTTGGGTGCTAGTTGTTTTTTTACCGTTCACTAAAAAAATGGATAACGGAATTTCTTTTTCATAAAACTCATTTCCTTTGGCAACTTGCACCGTCATAAAGCCAGTTAAAGTATCTGGCTGGAATCCATTTATAACAATCTGATCAGTGATATCAAATGAGCCATTAAATGCAAATGCTTTTTCGAATAGTTCATCTTTTTGCTGCACTACCTTTACTGTATATCGGTTAGAAGTATTTGCAAAGGAATAGGTTTTGATATTCGTAAATCCTTCAAAAGGTGCATGTGTTAAAGGGTCTCCGTTTTTTTCCACCGGCGGAGTATCACCATAAACATGCCAACCTTCTTTAACGTTCAATTGAAAATTCAATTGATAAGTGCTATCATTTAATGGCTTTGCTGTCGCGGTTACCCTTACCAAACTATCCGTTTGGGCTATAGCAGCGCCTTGCACAGTGAACAATAAAACTACTGCGCTTAAGAATGAAATAATTTTATTCAAAATAAATGATTTTAAAAAATCGTTGAGAAAAAAAATAGCTACAAATTAATGTGCTATTGAATTGCTACTTCAAAAGGAATTTTAGTAGGTGGCAAGCAACGCTCATCATTACATACCATGTATTCAATTTCACCAGATACACTAGTTTTGCTTGCAGCTCTTAAATTAATAGTTTGAATAAACTGTACTTTATTACTAAAATAAGCAATCTCCGCGCCAAAATTTTTGTCAAAATGCTTTTCTAATTTTCCAATTTCACGAGCAGCACCCTTGATTTGAACCAATGCATTCTTTTTAAAAATGATACTTGTTGGGACAGGTCCTTTTTTAACAAACTGAGAATAAATATGCCAAGGGGCTTCCACATTGGCTGTAAAAATAATGTCATATTGCTTGTCAGATTTTTTCACAGCTTCGAAATTCCATTTTACTGGATTTAATTTTTGCTGCGCATTTGCATTAAAAACAAATAAAAATGCCGCACAAATTACCATTATCTTTTTCATACAATACTTTATTTAATTTTTTTGTCAACTAAGATTTTGACAAACCTAAAATTTCAAAAACTTTTTTACCATCAATATTACTAAGTGCACTATTAGTAGCACGCTCGGGATGTGGCATCATTCCAAACACATTGCGCTTGTCATTACAAATACCTGCAATGTTATTTGTTGAACCATTTGGATTGGAAGTACCCCCAATATTTCCAGTTTCATCGCAGTAGCGAAATAAAACTTGATGGTTGTTTTCTAAATGTGCAAGTGTAGCTTCATCCGCAAAATATCTTCCTTCACCATGTGCTATTGGAATCTGCAAAGCTTCACTCTTATCAGTTTTTATAAATACATTTTTGCAAATGAACTTTTGATTGTCATTTTGCAATAAAGCACCAGGCAATAAACCACTTTCACATAAAATTTGAAAGCCATTGCAAACACCTAATACTTTACCACCCTTGTTTGCAAATTCAATAACCGATTGCATCATTGGACTAAATTTTGCAATGGCACCACAACGTAAATAATCCCCGTAGGAAAATCCACCAGGAAGTACCACACAATCTTCTGTAGTAAAATGCGACAAATCGCTATCCTTATGCCAAAGCATTTCTACTGGAGCACCAAGGTCTTTTTCTAAAGCATCTTGCATGTCTCTATCACAATTTGAACCAGGGAAAACTACTACACCAAATTTCATTTGTATCGATTTACTAATTAGAGCATTTATTTGATGCACAAAGTTACCAAAAACCTCTAAAAAAGGGTTGTTAAATTCTTCACTTAAGCCAAGTGGTTATACACAATAACGGCTATAGATGTCCAAAAAAGTAAATTTGGGATAAATAGGCTTTTAGGAACAGAATACCCGAAACTTATAAAACAGGCCAATGGGGTCAATACGATTGCCGAAGCATATAGCGCCTGTGCCGAAAAAATGATCGGCTGGAATAAGGTTAATATCAAAACAAGCAACAATACCCCCCAATATTTTCTTACTTGAATGATGAATCTTGACTTTTGGTTATTCCAATAATAGAGTCCAACGAACAATTGTATACTTATGATAATTAAAGATAATATAACTTTGAGGTCAGGGCGTACAAACGGATTTTTCCAATCTAATCTTGGCAGATAATGCAAGAAATCTTTTAAGGAACCGGTTAAAAAAACAAAAGTGAAAATAAAATAAAAAGGAAGGGTAACACCCATTAACAAAACCAACCATTCGGTTAATTTAAACGGTCTAATAATGGTCATTGCAAATAATACAACAGGAATTAAAATAGCAATAGGTTCATATAATAAAATAGAACAGCCTAAAATTAATCCAATATTAAATTCTAAAGCTTTAGGCTGATTTTGATCGTACAATCTTAACAATTTTACTAGTATCCATATCACCAAAGAATTAGCTACAAGCCCCGAACTTATTACATCCCAGAAAGGGAAGAGTGCTGTTAATATGATATACGTAAAGCCTGGTAAATAACTAACCTGTTGAAACATTTTCAGCTTACTCATTAACACATTTAATCGAATCGACTGACTTAATATAATTAATTGAAATAAAATAGTTAACGCAATTGGGTGCAATGATTTTATATAATGCACTAAAATATATGCCAACACACCATCTGACTCATTTGCAATTACCATGGGAGGTTGCATCCAAATATGAAAATGCAGCGCAACGCTAAGTAATACTAAAAAAAGTAAATTAATATCTGACCTATCTCTAAATAAAAAAACCACAATTAACTATTTGAATTTATTAGCTGAAATACTTTTCCGTTGCACAACAAATTTAATATAAATATCTCCTAGTGCCCCCATTTGATATTCACATTAAGCGGAGCTATCAAATAAAGTAGACTTTAATTTAAAGCAAGCGAAACTTCATCAGATGTAACAGATAAAGTATAGATGCCCCCTTCAATCACTGGATAGTTACTGGTAGCGTGGCTTATAGGAAAATCATAACAAATTGGATAATCATACTCCTTTACATGTGATTGGATAATTTCATTGGCATTCGCTCCAAAATCAGTGCTTGGATCCTTCATATCAGTAAAGCCCCCCACTATTAATCCGGCCAATTTTTCAAACATGCCAGCTTGTTTAAGTTGAATCATTAATCGATCCAAATTATAATGATACTCTCCAATATCTTCAATAAATAAAAGCTTTCCGGCGGTATCAAAACTATTTGCTGAACCAATTAAATGTGCCATCATACACAAATTTCCACCCACTATTGGAGCCGTTGCAGTGCCTAACATATTAAATGGATGTAGCACCGTGGTATAAACAGTTTTGTCCCCTTCTAGTATGGTTTTTAATGCTTGAATATAAGGTTCCCCTTCGGCTCCTTTATTAAATGCCGCAGCCATGGGTCCATGAATACTTACAACTCCCGTTTTTTGAAGCGCTGCATGTAAAACAGTAATATCACTAAAGCCTATCACCCATTTAGGTTGCTTTTGAAAACCACAAAAATCAATGTTTTGAATGATTCTTGACACCCCATAACCTCCCCTTCCACACAATATTGCTTTCACAGATGAATCATCTAGCATTTGTTGTAAATCCAAGGCTCTTTCGGCATCTGTTGCTGAAAAACTATTGTTTTTTGAACCTACTGTTGTACCTAGTTTTACCTGATAACCCCACTGTATAAGGGTTTCAACACATTTTTGCACCCTTTCCATTGGAATGGAACCTGCTGGACATACGATACCAATTAGGTCGCCGAGTTGTAGGTTTTGAGGTTGAATCATACCGCAATATTAAGTACTTTTGCAACAATGAAGACGCCTAAACGATATTTGATCACGGCTGCCCTGCCTTATGCCAATGGTTTAAAACATATTGGTCATTTAGCAGGTGCCTATTTACCTGCCGATATTTATGTACGCTATTTAAAAGCGCAAAAAAGAGATGTGGTTTTTGTTTGTGGAAGTGACGAGCACGGAACTGCTATTCCTATTCAAGCTACGAAGGAAGGAACTACTGCACAAGCCATTATTGATAAATACCATCCTATTATTGAACAAAATTTTAAGGACCTAGGTATTGCTTTTGATATTTATCATAGAACCAGTGATCCTTTACACCACGAAACGGCAAGTGAATTTTTTAAAGATTTAGAAAGCCGTGGTGATTTAGAAACAAAAACCACTGAACAATATTTTGACCAACAAGCCAATACTTTTTTAGCCGATCGCTATATAAAAGGAACCTGTCCAAACTGTGGTCATGGTGAAGCTTATGGCGACCAGTGTGAAAAATGTGGCAAGAGTTTAAGCCCCGAAGAATTAATTAACCCAGTAAGTACTTTAAGTGGTAATGCGCCTATTAAAAAAGAAACTACTCATTGGTATTTACCTTTAAACCGACACGAAGATTTTTTACGCAAGTGGTTATTAGAGCAGCATGCCAACGATTGGAGACCTGCTGTAATTGGACAATGTAAAAGCTGGATTGAAGGTGGCTTACAGCCCCGAGCAGTTACCCGTGATTTGGATTGGGGCGTTAAAGTGCCTGTAGCAGGTGGTGATGGAAAAGTTTTATACGTATGGTTTGATGCACCTATTGGATACATAAGTGCCACTAAACAATGGGCAATTAATAACGACAAGGATTGGAAGCCATATTGGAACGATCCAGAAACAAAACTAGTTCACTTTATTGGTAAGGATAATATTGTATTTCACTGTATTATTTTCCCAGTAATGTTAAAATTACATGGCAATATTTTACCAGAAAATGTGCCTGCTAATGAATTCATGAATTTAGAAGGCGATAAAATGAGTACTTCTCGTGGCTGGAGTATTGAAATGGATGATTATATTAACAAGTGGATTAAAAAAGAAAATGGTGGCGAAGCTTTAGCGGACTGCTTGCGTTTTTATTTAAATGCTATTGCACCAGAAAGCAAGGATAGTGAATTTACTTGGAAAGGATTTCAAGACGCTGTAAATGGCGAACTAGTAAGCATCTTTGCTAACTTTGTAAACAGAACTTGGGTATTAATGCACAAGCTTACAAAAGGCAAAGTACCAAAAATACATATTGAATATTTAGATGATGATGATAATGCATTATTATTGGCAGTTAAGGAAACCAAAGAAAAAATAACCACTTTATTAGAGCAATATAAATTTAGAGATGCACAATTTGAGGTTATTAATTTAGCTCGCCTGGGTAATCAATACATGCAAAAAAAGGAGCCTTGGATTTTAGCTAAAAATGTAGATACCGATCCTACAGCGCAAGCCAAAATTGATAACTGCATGCATGGTTGTTTGCAATTAACTGCCAACCTAGCCATTTTAATAAACCCGTTCTTACCATTCACTGCTAAAAAAATGTGTCACTTAATGAAGGTGGTAGACAGGATGCTAGAATGGGAGAATGCTGGAAAATTTGATTTATTAAAAGTGGGTTATAGTTTACGTCCACCTGAATTACTATTTAGAAAAATAGAAGACGAAGAAATTGCTGCCGAATTAGCGCAATTAAATGCAAACGCAGCAGCTAAAAAAATAAAAATGGAAACCACCAATACAAATCCTGCGGCATCTAACGCGGATCAAGCAAACGAATCTGGCATCGCAACATTAAAACCCGAAATTGTTTTTGACGATTTTGGAAAAATAGATTTACGCGTAGGAACAATTATTGAAGCTAAGAAAGTAGAAAAAGCAGATAAATTATTGGAACTATTAGTGGATCTTGGCTTTGAAAAAAGAACCATTTTATCTGGAATTGCAATGCACTTTAAACCAGAAGATATTGTTGGAAAACAAGTAACCATAGTAGCTAATCTAGCTCCTCGAAAAATGCGTGGCATTGAAAGCAAGGGCATGATTTTAATGGCCGAAGATGCACAAGGTAAATTATACTTTGTGAGTCCAAGTGATGCTATTGCAAGTGGAAGTACCATTGCATAAAAAATAACTACAAAAGCTATTATACAACAAGAAGGCTCCTAAATAGGAGCCTTCTTTATTAAACAAAACAAGCAATAGAGAAAAAACGAGTTGATTTATTTTGTAACCGAATTAAAAACTAATACACTCTTTTAATTCTTTTTCCGTATAAGCAAATCCATGATGCTTTAATACATCATCAGGTACGCCATTCCATTGGTTTGGCTGGTTACCCATATATCCTAAATCCTTAACACCAATTTCAGAAGTGTAATAACCAGTAGTTACTAAATCACGCATCTTATTAAAGAAGCTTACACCTTGTGCTACCTCGGGTTTTGCTTTTTTAGGATAGGCAATTTCATCAACGATGCCTATTTGTTGCTCATGTGTACAGCTTACAAATGACTTGCCGTGCTTATTAAAACTATGCAAATCCAACCATCTCAAACCACCTCTTACCGGGATTTGATGCTCGGTCATGTCTTTTACAATGAATTCAATAAACTCAGGCACTTTAGCTTCGGATGCGGAACCACTTGTTTCGTCCTTAGGCATAATAATATCACCTAAAACCGTAATGGTTGCCATTTCATGCTCATCAAAAAACTTTGGCTCTGCATTTATTTTTACTAAATAATCTTTCTCCTCCTGCATGCGGTCGGCATCAGAAACTGCCGCTACGGTTGTTTTTTCACTTTTACACGCTTCTAAAAAAACACCTGCAGAAACTGTTCCAAGGAACATGGCTTTAATGGAATTCCGTCTGTCCATAATATCTTAATTTAAAAAATTATAAATTTTAATGAATGGATTGATTTACAAATTTTGCTTTTGTAACTGATCCAAAATATATTCTGAAGTACGCATTGACAATGCCAAGATAGTCCAAGTAATATTTTTATCCGCTTGTGATGTAAATACCGATCCGTCAACACAGAATAAATTTTTACAATCATGCGCTTGGCCCCATGCATTTAAAGCAGAGGTCTTTTTATCATTACCCATTCTTACCGTACCTGCCTCGTGAATAATATTTCCTGGATTTGATAATCCATAATTATTGCTTGCATCATCTTGGTCACCCCATGTAATCACTGCACCCATTGCGTGCATAATTTCACGGAAGGTTTCTTTCATGTGCTTTGCTTGCTTGATTTCATATTCTGAATTCTTACAATCAAATTTCAATACTGGAATACCGTATTTGTCTACTACCTCTGGATCAATGCTACAATGATTTTTAAAATTTGGCACTGCTTCACCACGTCCACCCATTCCTACAGTTGCACCATAAAAGAATCGAACATCCTCTTTTAAGGAACTACCATACCCACCTTCTTCTTTGGTTTTTCCATTTACTTGGAACTTACCATTTAATCCTTGCATACCCATACCAAAACCATAACTAGGTTGGCTCATACCGCCCCAATATTCAATATGATATCCACGAGGAAAATCTAATTTTTTATTATCCAACCACCATGGAGTGTATACGTGCATACCACCCACTCCGTCTTCATTGTAGCGCTTACGGCCCATTAAGTTTGGAATCACTCCACCTAATGCAGCGCCAGTAGAATCGTGTAAATAATGCCCAACTACACCACTACTATTCGCTAACCCGTTTGGATGTTTTTGTGATTTTGAATTCAATAATAAACGAGCAGTTTCACAAGTACTTGCACCAAGTATTACCACTTTTGCATTTATTTGATACTCTTGTTTGTCATCTTTGTTTACATAAGAAATACCTACTGCTTTTCCTTCCTTGTCTGTTAATACTTCACGCGCCATGGCACCCGTAATTAAATCTACATTACCGGTTAACACAGCAGGTTTTACTAAAACTGAAGAAGATGAAAAGTCGCCGTATACTTTACAAGAACGATTACATTGGCCGCAATAAAAACATGCACCACGCTCATCGTTAATTTTTTTAGTTAAGATTGATAAACGAGACGGGATTACTGGGATATTAATTCCAGTAGCAGCCTTCTTGAACATCAATTCATGTAAACGAGGTTTTGGAGGAGGTAAGAAAATTCCATCAGGATCATTTTCAAGCCCTTCATTTGTTCCGTATACACCAATTAAACGATCAATTTTATCATAGTATGGTTTTACATCCTCGTATCCAATTGGCCAATCATCTCCTAAGCCATCGATACTATGTCTTTTAAAATCTTTTGGTCCAAAACGAAGTGAAATACGTCCCCAGTGATTGGTTCGCCCCCCCACCATTCTTGCTCTCCACCAATCAAAATGATCTGACCCTTTTGTTTGTGTATATGGCTCCCCATCAATTTCCCAACCCCAGTAACAACCATCAAATTCACCGAAAGGACGATACTTTGAACTTGCACCACGACGAGGTGAGTCCCAAGGATTTTTTAATTGTGCTGAATTTTTTGCAGGATCATAATCTGGTCCCGCTTCTAATAAACATACCTTAAGACCAGCTTTTGCTAATACATAGGCTGCCATACCACCCCCAGCACCTGATCCTACAATGATAGCATCGTATTTTTTTGGCGCTACTTTAACTTGAAAATCTGACATAGTACAATCGTTTTATCTAATGATATTTGAAGTATGAATTTAGTGAAATTTTTAAATGGTTGCCAATTTTTTTTATGAATGATTATGCAAAAAAATACCCGCACATTACTGAGCGGGTATTGGTTATTTTAAGTTGTTCTATAAAGGACTAGCTACAACCCATAGATGTTCCACAGTTCAAACATTTGTAACAAGTACCGCTACGGATAGTGATATGTCCACAAGTGCTACATGCTGGAGCATCGCTTTGCATGCTCTTAGCCGCTGCTGTTACATTATCCATTGAACCTCCTTCATTCACTGCGGCAACCACATTTGCTTTCGCAGCTGGTGCTGGAGTAGCTGCTGGTGCTGTCACGCGAATGCTACTTAATTCAGGCTTTCCCACTAATGTGATATCACTAGCTTCCCCTAAATTTTCAACAGTTGGCTTGTCTAATACATGTACTAAATCGGTTCTGCCCAAATATTCATACGCTAATGCACGGAAAATAAAGTCCACGATTGAAGTGGTTGTTTTAATATTTGGATGATCCACCATACCTGATGGTTCAAACTTAGTAAATACGAATTTGTCAACAAACTCTTCTAATGGCACACCATATTGTAGACCAACAGAAATAGAGATAGCGAAACAGTTCATCAAGCTACGCAATGTAGAACCTTCTTTTGCTAAGTCAATGAATAATTCACCAACTGTTCCGTCATTGTATTCACCTGTTCTTAAGAATAATACTTGGCCGCCAATTCTTGCTTTTTGTGTAAAGCCACGACGCTTAGCTGGTAAGGATTTGCGCTCAACAATGCGAGACAATTGACGCTTTAATACCGTATCGGTAGAAGTAGTCATTCTCTTTTGCACTTCTTCTAATAATTCATCAACAGTTAAATTACTTAAGTCAACTAATTGAGAGCCGGCTTCAACAGCTACTTCAGCTTCGCCATCAGCATCCTCCGTTTTCTTTTTCTTGTCAGACTTCGTAGATAATGGTTGGCTTAATTTAGAACCATCACGGTATAAAGCGTTTGCTTTTAAACCTAATTCCCAACTCATTAAATAACAATCAGCAATTTCTTCAACAGTTGCTTCGTTTGGAAGGTTAATGGTTTTTGAAATTGCACCTGATAAGAATGGTTGACAAGCAGCCATCATTCTAATGTGACCGTGTGCATGAATATATCTAACTCCTTTTTTACCGTTTTTATTTGCACAATCAAATACTGGCAAGTGTGCAGGATCTAAGTCTGGTGCACCTTCTACCGTCATAGTACCACAAACATAATCGTTTGCAGCATCAATTTGATCTTCGGTAAATCCTAATGCTTCTAATAAATTAAAGCTCCAGTCTGCAAATACTTCTTCTTTAAATCCTAATCTTGTTAAACAAGCATCCCCTAATGTGAAACGGTTAAAGATGAATCCAATTTCGAATGCAGATTTTGCTGCGTTATTTAATTTAGTAACTTCTTCTTGTGTAAATCCTTTTGCTAATAATGCTGCATCGTTTACGAACGGTGCATTTGTAAAGCTTGCATGTCCAACAGCGAAGTTTACAATGGCATCATTTTGTGCTTGTGTGTAACCTAAATTCTTTAATGCTTGAGGTACAGATTGGTTGATGATTTTAAAATAACCACCGCCAGATAATTTTTTGAATTTCACTAATGCGAAATCTGGTTCAACACCTGTAGTATCGCAATCCATTACAAGTCCAATGGTTCCTGTTGGAGCAATTACCGTTGTTTGTGCGTTTCTGTAACCATACTTTTCTCCTAATTGTACTGCATCATCCCAAGCTTTTGTTGCAGCCTTTAATAAATAGTCAGGAGTGTACTGCGCTTTAATTCCTTGAGGCTTAATTTCAATTCCAACATATGCATCTGCATCATAAGCAGCCGCACGGTGGTTACGCATTACACGTAACATATCTTGCTTGTTTTCCTCATACTTATCAAATGCACCTAGGAAGCTAGCCATCTCTGCAGATGTCTTATAAGCAATACCCGTCATGATTGCAGTGATTGCACCGGCAATACCACGTGCTTCTTCACTATCATAAGGAATACCACTTACCATTAACATAGAACCTAAGTTTGCAAAACCTAAACCTGTAGTTCTGTAGTCATAAGATAATTGTGCTACTTCTCTAGATGGGAACTGCGCCATTAAAATAGATACTTCTAATACAGTCTGCCATAATCTTGTAGTATATTCAAAACCTTCAACATCAAATGAGTTATCTGATTCGTTAAAGAATTGTCTTAAGTTGATAGAAGCCAAGTTACAAGCAGTGTTGTCCAAGAACATATATTCAGAACATGGGTTAGACGCATTGATACGTCCGCCTTTTGGACAAGTATGCCACTCATTAATAGTAGTGTCATATTGTGTACCTGGATCCGCACAACGCCAAGCAGCGTTGGCAATTTGCTCCCAAACTTCTCTTGCTGGAACGGTTTTCATTACACGACCATCAGTACGTGCTTTTAATTCCCAATCACCATTTTCAGATAAAGCTTTAAAGAAGCTATTTGGAATACGAACAGAGTTGTTTGAGTTTTGACCTGAAACAGTTGCATAGGCTTCTCCTTCATAACCATTATCATAACCAGCAGCAACTAATGCAGCAACTTTATCTTCTTCTTGTACTTTCCAGTTAATGAATTCTAACACTTCTGGGTGATCTAAATCCAAACAAACCATTTTAGCAGCACGACGTGTTGTACCGCCAGATTTGATGGCACCTGCAGCACGGTCACCAATTTTCAAGAAGCTCATTAAACCACTTGAAGAACCACCACCAGATAATTTTTCGTTTGCTCCTCTAATTTGAGAGAAGTTAGTACCTACACCAGAACCATATTTAAAAATTCTTGCTTCTCTTGTCCAAAGATCCATAATACCACCCTCATTCACTAAATCATCACTTACACTTAAAATAAAACACGCATGGGGCTGTGGACGCTCATAAGCACTTGTTGATCTTTTCAATTGCTTATCAGTTGGATCCACATAATAGTGACCTTGTGCGCCACCAGTGATACCATAGCTTTCATGTAATCCTGTGTTAAACCATTGCGGCGAGTTAGGTACACATGCTTGTTTTAAGATACTATATACTAACTCTTCATAGAATACTTGCGCATCATTAGTTGTTGCGAAGTAACCATAACGCTCTCCCCAAACTCTCCAACAATTGGCCATACGATGAGCTACTTGCTTCACAGAAGTTTCTCTGCCCAATGAACCATCCGCTTGTGGAACACCCGCTTTTCTAAAATATTTTTGTGCTAAAATGTCCGTAGCAATTTGGCTCCATTGTTTTGGAACTTCTACGTTTGTCATTTCAAACACTTTTTCTCCGTTTGGATTTTTGATTACACTATCACGATAGTCGTACTCAAATTGATCAAATGGAGACACATTGTCTTTTGTGAATCGGCGAGAAAATACTAATCCTTTTTTCGCAGTGGTTTTTGTTTTTGGAGTAGCCATGGTCGTATTCTATTTTTTGGATGTTGGTTATGTTCCCCAGGAGGTTTTTTGAAAAACCTTGATGGGTAGACGAAAATATCCTTTGAAATCCATAATTCCCTAACAGAAATATCAACAGCTGTGGAAAATTGATGTGAACAATGGGAAAGTCCATAACCCCATTGAATTCTACGATTTATCCCCATGCGATGTTAGTTTCTTAAGAAAAAAAACCTTGTTGAATCAGATTTTTTTGTAATAAATAAGATTGTTGCTTAGACATTCCCTTAAAATTGATATTTTTGAGCCTCAATTGAACTGATTCAAACAAGCTGGCAATCCAATGAAACACAATATATACAATCATATTAGCGAAGCTAAAACTGCGGGCCACAAAGCTTTTGCTGTGTTAATTGATCCAGATAAGTTAGATGAAAAGTCATTGCAATCCACCATTGAATTAGCTATTAACGCAAAGGTGGACTACTTTTTTGTAGGAGGAAGTTTAGTGGTTACAGATACGCTTGACAAGGTAGTTTCCACTATTAAAGAAAAATGCTCCATACCTATAGTATTGTTCCCAGGCTCACCAGACCAAATTACCCCAAAAGCAGATGCCTTATTATACCTTTCTTTAATTTCTGGACGCAACCCTGAATTATTGATTGGACAACATGTGATAAGTGCACCATTTGTAAGACAGAGTGGATTAGAGATTATGCCTGTAGGGTATATGTTAGTAGATGGTGGGACTCCAACAACCGTGTCTTATATCTCCAATACCAACCCTATTCCATCTAATAAAAATGATATTGCCTCCTGTACTGCTATGGCGGGTGAAATGCTTGGATTAAAGCTAATATATATGGATGCAGGTTCGGGTGCAAGCCGCCCTATTCCTACTGCCATGATTCAACAAGTGGCAAAATATATTCAGATTCCATTGATTGTTGGTGGCGGTATTACCACAGCCGAAAAAGCAAAAGAAAATTGCTTAGCAGGTGCTGATATAATTGTAGTAGGCAATGCTGTAGAAAAAGATCCTGCATTAATTACAGAGATGGCTATTGCGATTCACAGTTTGAACAAATAGTTTTCTTTTTTATCAGCAATTTTAGAAACTCATCATTTCCTTGAACTTCACTGTTTGACGACGACTAATTTCAATCTTTTCGCCTCCTTTTAATTCAACCAATAAGCCTCCGTTAAAATAAGGTTCTATTTTTTCAATCCAATGTAAATTGATAATGTGTTTTCTGTTGGCTCTAAAAAATACGCGTTCATCTAAACGATCTTCTAGTGCATTCAATGATTTTAATATTAATGGCTTATTGCCGGCAAAATATACTTTGGCGTAGTTCCCCACACTTTCAAACAATCTAATTTCAGTCAATTTAACAAACCAACATTTTTCTCCATCCTTTACAAACACTTGATCCGCTTCGGTTAATGGTCCACGATTGGTTCCCAATAAACTTGCTTGTTCTAATTCAATTTCAGTACGTAATTTTAGTATTGCATCGGTTAATCTGATAGGATCAATTGGTTTTAACAAATAATCCAAAGCATTTACCTCAAAGGCTTTCAGCGCAAACTCATCATAAGCGGTTGTAAAAATTACTCGAGGCGCTTTTTCTAATTCAGCCAATAAATCAAAACCCGTTTTGCCTGGCATTTGAATGTCTAAAAATATTAAGTCGGGACGCAATAAGTCAATTTTTTCAACGCCTTCATCTACATTGCTCGCTTCATCCACAATTTGAATTTCGGGATGTTGTTCAAGTAATTTTTTCAATTCATTTCTTGCTAACCTTTCGTCGTCTACAATGATTGCTTTAATAGTATTATTAGGCATAATTTTTTCTTAATTACTTGTGAATTGGGATTTCTAATTTAGCAGTAACTTGATTGGGTTCGCATTGATATATTTCAAACAAGGCTTCTCCGCCATATAAAAGATTTAATCTTTCTTTTGTGCTTTGTAATCCAAAGCCATCGGTTTCTGAAAACTGTAAAACACCCGTATTGATTACTTTGATAATTTGTTTTTGATTTTCGGTCTTTGCAACAATTTTAATAATACAATCTCCAGGCTGCTTACTAAGTCCGTGCTTAATAGCGTTTTCTACCAAGGTTTGTAGCATCATTGGAGGCAATTGAAATTGTAAACTTTGTGCTTCAATTTCGTATGCAATTTTTAGTCTGTCTGCAAATCGAATGTATTCCAATGCTAGATAGTCTTTTACAATAGCCAACTCTTTTTCTAAACTAGTAATCTCCACTTTATCTGCCTGTATACTACTTCTTAAAATATTACTCAACTCTGTAATGGCCTGTCTTGCACGCTTTGGATCCTCATCAACTAATGCCCTGATACTATTTAAGGCATTGAATATAAAGTGTGGATTAATTTGAGATTTAATCGTTTTTAATTCTAACTCTTTAATAAGTGTTTCTAATTTAACTTTATTAATGGCCTCCAAATTCGTAAACTCAATATAGTGCCAAAGTATATAAATAGATATCCAGACAAAAAAGATGGGGGTATCAAAAATCAATCCAAATAACAATCTTTTTCCAACTCTTGACCCATCCCAGTTTTTTACAATTTCAGTAAGTGAAAAAATAAAGTTGTTCGTTGTTTTTGCATCTGGTCTTGGCTCGTAAAGTCTAAATATTTCAATAAATATATCGGACAAAAAACTGTACACAAATGAAAAAGAAATCACTAATACAAAAAGCCTCCCCCACTTTCTGGAAGAAAAAGGCGGCTTTAATTGAAACTGTATAATTGATTGTCTTAGGGAAGCGGTTAATAGTATCCCTAAAAAAACACTTACTATGATTCTTTTTAGGAAAATGGTACTTACCTGTTTTTCCAATAAGTAGGCAAAAAACACAATTGTTAAGGCATAGCTAAACCAGCCAGCTACCTGTAAAATCCAAAATAAGCGACTACTCTTTTTCATAGTATCCAAATTTACCCATTCCTTTTGTTTTTGTGCTCATTTATTAGACTAAAGGCAATATTTAAAGATGAATGGGAATCCTCCATTTTTGGCTAAACTTTTGCCCTTTATTTATGTTATTAACTTACTTTTACATCACAACTATTTTGAATGCATTTTGAGGCTGGACCATTATTAAGTAAGATTAACGCTCCTGAGGACCTTAAAAAGGTTTCCAGAGAAAAGCTATATCAGGTTTGCGATGAGCTACGCCAATACATCATTGATGTGGTGAGCGTTCAGGGTGGACACTTTGCATCCAGCTTAGGCGTAGTTGAATTAAGTGTAGCCTTACATTATGTTTACAATACCCCGTATGACCAATTAGTTTGGGATGTGGGACACCAGGCTTATGGGCATAAAATATTAACTGGCCGTAGAGAAGAATTTGTTACCAACAGAAAATATAATGGCTTAAGCGGTTTCCCTAAGCGTTCCGAAAGCGAATATGACACGTTTGGCGTAGGCCACTCTTCAACTTCAATTTCTGCAGCATTAGGCATGGCCATGGCTGCTAAATATAAAGGGGAGAATAGAAAATCAGTGGCGATTATTGGAGACGGATCTATGACTGCGGGTATGGCTTTTGAAGCAATGAATCATGCAGGTGTAGCGGATAGTGATGTGTTGATTATTTTGAATGACAACTGTATGAGCATCGACCCAAATGTGGGCGCGCTTAAAGAATATTTAACGGATATTAGTACTTCTCCAACTTATAATAAATTTCGTGATGAACTTTGGCAACTGATGGGCAAACTGCCTATTGGTAAGCATTTCACTAGAGAGATGGCTTCAAAAGTGGAAGCGGGTTTAAAAGGGGTCGTATCAAAAAGCAGTAATTTATTTGAAGCTTTACAACTAAGATATTTTGGTCCAATTGACGGGCATAATATTATTAAGCTTGTTGATACTTTAAAAGATCTTAAAGAAATACCTGGTCCTAAAATTTTGCATATCCTAACTGTAAAAGGAAAGGGATACGAATTAGCAGAGAAAGACCAAACCAAATGGCATGCACCTGGTTTATTTGATAAATTAACGGGAGAGATTGTTAAAAAAACAATTGATACTCCCCAGCCTCCAAAATACCAAGATGTTTTTGGGCATAGTATACTAGAATTGGCAGAAATCAACCCTACTATTATGGGTGTGACGCCTGCAATGCCAAGTGGTTCTTCGCTAAAATTTATGATGGAAGCAATGCCGCATCGTGCCTTTGATGTGGGTATTTGCGAGCAACATGCTGTTACTTTAAGTGCCGGTTTAGCAACGCAAGGATTGAAAGTATTTTGTAATATTTACAGCTCCTTCATGCAACGTGCATACGATCAAGTGATACATGATGTTGCGCTGCAAAAATTACCAGTCGTTTTTTGTTTAGATCGTGCTGGATTGGTAGGTGAAGATGGCCCAACACACCATGGATGTTATGATATTGCATTTTTCAGATGCATTCCTAATATGATTATTGCTGCTCCGATGAACGAACAAGAATTAAGAAATTTAATGTTCACTTCGCAGCTACCTGAAATAAATTTACCTTTTGTAATTCGTTATCCTCGTGGCGAGGGCGTAATGGTGGATTGGAAAAAACCATTTGAAAAATTACCAATTGGAAAAGGAAGAAAATTAAAAGACGGAAAGGATATTGCTATTTTATCATTAGGACATCCTGGAAATTTTGCACAAACTGCTATTCGCAATTTAAGAAGCGAAGGCATTGATCCTGCACATTATGATATTCGTTTTGTAAAACCAATTGATGAAGATTTATTACACGAAGTATTCCAACAATACGATAAAATAATTACAGTAGAAGATGGTACAGTAGTTGGTGGACTGGGTAGTGCAATACTAGAATTTATGAACGCGCATGGCTATCAAAGTCAAATTAAAATATTAGGAATTCCTGACACCATTGTAGAGCATGGAAGCTTAAAGGAATTGCAAAAAGAATGTCATTACGATGCAATGGCAATTGCCGAGGCCGTGAAAACATTATTAGGCAAATCCATATTATTAGAGGCCTAATAAGCTTACAGAACAAGGTTTATAGCTAAATTAAACGAGCTAATTAGTTTAAGCTTGCGTCAAAATCACCCTCTACTTCTGAAGTTGGATCGTCTTTAAATGTGTCTAAATCTGCTTTAGTTTCCCAAGCATCAAATGTATCTATATGGCCAGGCTCTAAATCGTCTTCTCTATTTTCATTCCACTCAATAATGAAATTATTTTTCCCATCACCAACCATCAATTTCATATATTTTTGCTGAGAAAGCTCTAGAATAGATAAGAATAAAAATAAGGCGTGTACACGGTCTTCGCATATATCAAAAACCTTTTCAAAGGATACCGTTTTTTCTAAAGCTACTAAATCTAACAAATGCGTTTTACTGCCTTCCATCGTGTAGTTGTAACGAACCACCGTATGAACAGGCTTAAATTGACGATCTTGTAAACGAAGCATTACTTTTTCAAATGACTTCATCAATTTGAATAAAGTAACGGTTTGTAATTCGGTTCCTTCGGCTGCTTCCTCGCCCACCATGGACATTTCTTTTTGAATATTTCCACGCTTCATCATTAACATTCTCAAAGCTTCTAAATCCGCCATTTGAACCGCTGCTTCCTTGTACTTTTTATACTCTAATATCTTGTCGATTAATTCTTGTCTTGGGTCAATCTCATTTCCTTGCGCATCAATTTCTTTTCTTGGCAATAATAATTTTGCTTTAATGCGCATTAATGTAGAAACAAACAAAATAAACTCACTACTTAATTCAATATTCAACTTGTCCTGATTATGGATAAAATCCAAAAAGTCATTGATGATTTTAGTGATTTGAATATTGTATATATCCATTTCATCTCGCTCAATAAAGAATAATAATAGGTCAAATGGCCCCTCAAACTGGTCCACTTTTATCGAATAATTTGCATGCTGACTCATAGGCTACAAAGAAAAGGAAACCTCTTTAAATTCCACTTAAATAGGCAAATATTTATCCACTTTTAGGTAAAAATGGAGCATCTTTGAACAAAATATATTTGAATGCAGTCTAAGTGGACCAATTGGCTCGTTTTTGCCCTCCTTTCTATTGTTTGGGGTAGTTCTTTTATACTCATGAAAGAGGGGCTAAAAGCCTTTACTCCCTATCAAGTGGCTTCATTGAGAATGCTTTCAGCAGGTGTCATTTTGTTGCCCTTTGCCTACAGGGCCCTGAAACAAATTCCAACTAACAAAATGGGATTAATTATCCTTTCTGGAATTTTGGGCAACTTTATTCCCGCCTATCTTTTTTGTATAGCAGAAACACAAATTGATAGTTCATTGGCAGGAATTTTAAATTCACTTACACCCATGTTTACAATTATTGTTGGTGTTTTGTTTTTTAAAACCCAAACAAGTTTTGTAAAAATAATTGGGATGATTATTGGATTTATAGGACTTAGCTTTTTATTGGCTGCAGGAAAAGATGTGAGTTTGCATAATTTATCATTTGCCGCTTTAGTGTTATTAGCTACATTATTTTACGGCATTAATGTGAACTTAGTGGGCAGGTATATGCAAAAAATGGGATCCTTAAATATTGCATCTATTGCTTTTGCATTTTTAATTATTCCTAGTTTGTTGGTGCTTTATTTAACCGGCTATTTTACCCATAATTTCAGCGATCCAATTGTACTTAAATCATTAATGGCAAGTAGTTTGCTTGGTATAGTGGGCACATCCATTGCGACCATTTTATTTTATTTTTTAGTAAAACGTGCAGGAATATTATTTGGTTCACTTGTTACCTATGGAATTCCTGTAGTTGCTGTTGCTTGGGGTTTGCTTGACGGAGAATCTTTAAACCTAATGCAGGTGGGTTGTTTAGGGCTTATATTATTGGGCGTGTATATTGTAAACAGAGGCAATTTTAATTTCATTCCATTTTTCAAAAACAAGCATTAAAAAAGCCCTCGATAAAGGGCCTTTTATATTAAACTGTCATGATTTCTTTTTCTTTTGCTTCCAAATGCTTTTCAACTAAAGCAATATGCCTATCTGTTAATCCCTGAATTTCATCCTCAGCACCTTTACAAATATCTTCGCTAGTACCGTCTTTTTGCAATTTCTTCACTTTTTCAATATGGTCTCTTCTAATATTACGAATAGCCACTTTACTATGTTCTCCCTCTGCAGCCGCTTTCTTGTACAATTCCTTACGACGCTCTTCGGTTAATGGAGGCATAAATAAACGAATATTCACCCCGTCATTTTGAGGGGTAATACCAATATTAGCAGCCATGATGGATCTTTCAATAAGGGCTAACATATTTTTTTCCCAAGGCTGAATACTAATGGTTCTTGTATCTAACACTTGTACATTGGCCACCTGACTAATTGGGGTTGGTGTACCATAATAATCCACGTTAACTCCTTCTAAAATGGAAGGGCTCGCTTTACCAGCTCTGATTTTAGAAATTTCGATTTCCAGGTGATTGATGGCCTTTTTCATGCCCATTTCCGCTTCGGTTGTAATTTTCTTTAATTCCTCTGACATAATGAATTATTTGAGTATACAAAGCTAAGCAAATCATAGTATTCTTCATAAGTCTTTTTTTTATCTATCTTTGTTGTTTAGACATAAAATATATGGCAACTACTGAATTAACTAAAATTGCTTCTCAAGTAAGAAGAGACATTGTAAGAATGGTACATGCACAACAAAGTGGTCACCCAGGAGGTTCTTTGGGATGTACCGACTTTTTAACTGCATTGTATTTTAAAGTAATGAAGTTTGATACTGACTTTAAAATGGATGGTAAAAATGAAGATTTATTCTTTTTATCAAATGGTCATATCTCTCCTGTTTTTTATTCAGTATTATCAAGATCAGGCTATTTTGATGTAAAAGAATTGGCCACTTTCAGAAAAATAAATTCTCGTTTACAAGGACACCCAACCACTCATGAGCATTTGCCAGGAATCCGCATTGCGAGTGGTTCATTGGGTCAAGGAATGAGTGTTGCTATAGGTGCAGCGCTTGCTAAGAAATATAATAACGACGATAGAATTGTATATTCATTACATGGTGATGGAGAATTACAAGAAGGTCAAAACTGGGAAGCAATCATGTTTGCTGCGCATAATAAAGTTGACAACTATATTGCAACCGTGGATGTAAATGGTCAACAAATTGATGGTCCATTAAGCAAAGTATTAAACTTAGATAATTTAGAAGATAAATTCAAAGCATTCAATTGGACTGTACTTCATATGGATGGTCATAATATGGATGAGATTTTAGCTACATTAGAAAAAGCAAAATCATTAACAGGCCAAGGTAAACCAATTGTAATTTTAATGAAAACCACCATGGGTAAAGGTGTTGACTTTATGGAGACTGGTCATGAGTGGCATGGTATTGCTCCAAACGATGAGCAACTTGCAAAAGCACTGGGACAACTAGAAGAAACATTAGGAGACTATTAATCCTTTAGAAAAACAAACTTTAAAATAGTCACAGCCAATAACTGTGGCTATTTTTTTATCCTGACGTTCAAAATTTTGCCAAAAAATTTATGAACGATGGGGATTTGTGAAAAAATCAAAAGGAGATTAAAAAAATTAAGGGCTATTTTTTTCAGCCCTTAATTTTTTATACTATTCTTTCATAAATTTTTGCAGCGGCTTTGCGCGATGGAATCCAGCCGGCTAGCAATGCAATGATAATGACCAAACTTACAATGGCAATATAGTCTATCAACATGGGTTGTATTGGGTAATAGTCAATTACAAAGGAGCCTCCGCCTAATTTTATAAAATGATACTTATATTGAAGCCAGCAAAATAAACTTGCTAATGCCCCGCCAATAGCAGCACCTAATAAAGACATAATTGCAGAAAGTATTAAAAATATTTTTTGAATATCCCAGCTAGTAGCACCCATTGCATTAAATACATGAATGTCTTTTTCTTTTTCCAATACCAACATGGTTAAAGCGCCCACCAAATTAAATGAAGCGACCAGCATGATAAGGGCTAGAATGCAAAAAATAATCCATTTTTCAACCTGCATAATCCTATAAAGATCTATATTTTGTTGATACTTATTTCTTACCATAAATTCAGGACCTAATATGCTTTGAATTTTAGCAATCACTTTTCCTTCATTGCCTCCTTTTAAAGAAAATTCTATTGCAGAAACTTGATCGGGTTGCAAGTCAAATAAATACTGTGCAAATTTGAAGTTGGTGAAAACATATTGGTCATCAAATTCTTGTTGCACCGAAAAAACACCCGATTCTTGGGCATTCAATGTATTTAGTTGTCCTAGTTGAGTTATTGATTTTCCAGATCTGTTAACAGCATAAACCTGAACTGTATCACCAATCATTTGTTGCATTAAACCCAGCTTTTGCTCAATGCCAATGCCCATAATAAATAAGGGTGTCTGCAAATCACCAATGGCGCATTCTCCTCTTTTTAAATAATTTCTTATCTTATTAATATTGCCATAGGAATTTTCAACTCCTTTAACAATGGCCACTGTTTTATTCCCTCCTTTAACAATCAAAGCTCTATTTTCAACTACTTTACTTATTGCATTAACACCTTCAATTGATTTCAATTGTAAATATTGCGCATCATTAATATTAAAAAATTTTCCTTGTTTAGGGGTAACACGAACGTCGGCATAAAAGTCGGCATACAGCCCTTTTACCACCGATGTAAAACCATTAGAAACACTCAGTATGGTAATGAGCGCAGCGGTACCAATTGCAATGGCGAATACACTCACCCATGCAATTATTTGAATTGCCTGAAAAGCATACTTGCCTCTAAAATATCGCCAAGCAATTAAAAAATGCACTTATAAATTTTTTAAAATCTCTTCCATTTTAAACACATAATCTAAGGTGTCGTCTAGGTAAAAATGGAGTACTGGAATGCGTCTTAAAGCATGTTTCATTTCCTCGCCTAAACGTTTTTTAATTTCCCAAGCCTGTGCTTCAATTTTTTTAAAGCAAGCAGCCTGATCGTTCACCTGAAAAAGGCTTAAATATATCCTAGCCTCCAATAAATCTGGAGTTACTTTCACGCTCGAAATAGATACCATGCCGCCATCTATAATATTGAGTCCCAACTTCAAAAAAATGTCATTCATAGTGGTTTGAATGGCCCCTGCTACTTGTTTTTGTCTTTTACCTTCTTCCATAATAATCAAAATCGTTGATTCGCTGTAAAATTAGTTACTTTGCTGATTATTCCGTGGAATAGTTTATATATGAAGAAATTTTTTAGAATTATCAGTTATATCAAGGAATACAAGGCTTATATGGGCCTGTATACCCTGTTTATTTCCCTCTCTATCGTTTTTAGTCTGTTTTCCCTAAGCATGTTGGTGCCTTTTATGGATTTAATATTTGGTAGTAGCTCGCTTTCGGGGGTTTCCAAAATAGCCACTAATAATTCAAGTGGATTAAAAGACCTACTTTATAATTTTTTACAAAATAGTATTGCTCAATATGGTAAAGTTGCCGCATTGGGTTGGATTTGCTTTGGCATCATCACTGCAGTGTTGCTTAAAAATGTATTCCTATACCTTTCATTTTATTTTTTAGCACCCATCAGAAATGCGGTTACCAGAAAGTATTCAAAACTATTGTACAATAAAATTTTGCAGTTACCCATCGGATATTTTACCGAGCAACGCAAAGGAGATATTTTAAGTAGATCCTCCAATGATATTGCAGAATTGGAAACTTCTATTATTGGAGCATTAGAAGGCATGATTAAAGAGCCATTGAATATCATTGGGATTATAATTGTTTTGTTTGTGATAAGTGTGAAGCTTACCCTATTTGTATTTGTGTTATTGCCATTGGCTGGATTAATTGTTGGACGGATTGGTAGAAGCTTAAAAAAGCAAACCAATAAAGCACAAGTAAAATGGGGCGAGATTATGACACAGATGGAAGAGACTTTAACCGGCCTAAGAATTATTAAAGCATTTAATGCAGAGGGGCGTGTAAAGAAAAGTTTCTTTGGATTGATTGATGAAATATTTTTAATAAAAAATAAAATTTTATACCGACGCGATTTGGCGTCTCCTCTTTCTGAATCACTAGGCGTCATTATTTTATGTTGCGTACTATGGTTTGGAGGTAAGCTGGTATTAAGTGGAGAAATACTTTCTGGAAGTTCTTTTATAGGTTATGTTGCTTTGTTTTCACAAATCATCAATCCCGCGAAAGCCTTATCCCAAGCAGTTTACAATGTAAATAGAGGTACTGCAACTTTAGATCGTTTAAATGAAGTGTTAGAAGCCCCAATTATAGTTGAAGAAGCAAATGACCCAATTGAATTATCAGGCTTTAAAGATTCTATCCAATTTGAAAATGTACAATTTTCATATCAGGATACTTCTATTTTAAACAATATCAATTTAACCATACAAAAAGGAAAAACAATTGCCTTAGTTGGTTCATCGGGTGCTGGAAAAAGTACATTGGCCGATTTAGTACCTCGCTTTCATGATGTAAGCAATGGTACTCTTTTAATTGATGGTAAAAATATTAAAGACTATAGCCTACATAGTTTAAGAAGTCAAATAAGCATTGTTACGCAAGAGCCTATTTTATTTAATGATACAATTGCTGCTAATATTGCCTTGGGCAAACCAGATGCAACTAAAGATGAAATTATAACTGCTGCAAAAATTGCCAACGCCTTCGATTTTATCTCTACAAAAGAAGATGGATTCGAAACCATGATTGGAGATCGTGGTAGCAAACTAAGTGGTGGCGAACGTCAACGTTTAACAATTGCAAGAGCGGTATTAAAAAATCCTCCAATATTAATTTTAGATGAAGCTACATCGGCATTAGATACGGAAAGTGAAAAATTAGTGCAGGACGCCATTAATAATATGATGCAAAACAGAACATCCATTGTCATAGCACATCGTCTTTCTACTATTCGTCACGCAGACGAAATTATTGTTTTACAAAAAGGAGAAATTGTAGAGAGAGGTAATCATGATGAATTACTAGCACTAGATGGCTACTACAAAAAGCTTATTGAAATGCAAGAGGTAAAGTAAGAGAAAGTGCAGCGTTAGATGTGAAGAGAAGCATTTGCGATGCAGCCGAAAATATTAGCGATAGGCAATAGATAAATTATTCAACATTAAAAAAGCCCTGAAACTATTAAGTACCAGGGCTTTTTAATTATTTGTAAACGCTTATTTAGACTCGTTCTCTTTTGCAGAAACCGTAGTTGTTGTATGAGGTACAGACATTAAACGCTCTTTAGGAATTTTTGTTCCGGTGATTCTACAAATACCGTAAGTTTTGTTTTCAATACGCATTAATGCATATTCTAATTTTTGAATTACACCAATGTTTTGACTTACTTTACTTGCTAACAATTCTCTCTCCATACTCACTGTTCCATCTTCCATGGTCATATATCTAGCATCGTCAATATCACCGCCAAACGCTCCTGTATGTCGCATTTGATCTTTATAATACGCTACTTGATTTTTTAATTCATCTAATTTCTTAAGCACTACTTCTTTAAATTCTGCTAGTTCAGTATCTGTATATCTTATTAAGGTATCAGTAGATTTTTCTACGTCCTTTCTTTTTTCCATTGAAACATACCCAGGCTGGTAAGGAACGCTTCCTTTTGCAGTAATCTTTGGCACTTTTACTTCCTTGATAGGCTCAGCTGCTTTGCGCACTGGCTTTACTGGAGGAGTTGGCACTTTCGGAACTGGTTTTGCAGGTGGAACATATTTTTCAACAGGTTTAACTGGCGCTGCAGCTTTTACAGGAACAGTTGGCTTTGCAGCTGGTTTTGCAGCAGGTTTAGCTGGTGCTTTAGCAGGAGCCTTTGCTGGAGCAGCTTTAGCTACTGGCTTAGCAGGTGCTGGTTTAGTAACAACTTTAGCTGGTGCTTTAACAGGTGCTTTTGCAGGAGCGGCTTTTGCTACTGGTTTAGCAGGTGCTTTTGCAGGAGCTGCCTTTTTTGCAGGAGCTTTAGCAGGTGCTGGTTTTGCAACTACTTTAGCTGCTGGTTTAGCAGTTTTTGCAGGGGCTGCTTTTGCAACTACTTTAGCTGCTGGTTTAGCAGTTTTTGCAGGGGCTGCTTTTTTAACAGGAGCCTTGGCTGGAGCTTTAGCAGGTGCTGCTTTTTTAACAGCTGCCCCTTTTTTTGCTGGAGCCGCTTTTTTTGCAGGTGCCTTAGCTGGAGCCTTTGCAGGTGCCGCTTTTTTAACAGGTGCCCCTTTTTTTGCTGGAGCCGCTTTTTTTGGCGCTATTTTCTTTGTAGCCATAGTTATCCTTTTTGTAAAACTGAAATCCTTAATTTATGGTCATTAATCTCGACATCCACTCCGTCTTCTAAAGCCGGAACCCAGTCAATACCCAATGCCAATATTTCGTCGCAAATATAATTGGAAAATTCATTAATAGCATCCTTCAAATCAGCGTTATCCACAATTCGGAGTAAAATCTTGTCAGTTAGCTCAAAATTGGCCTCTTTTCGGATACTTTGGACCCTATTTATCAATTCTCGAGCATTTCCTTCCTTTACCAAAGCAGGACTTAAGGTAATATCTAAGGCTACAGTGAGTGCATTTTTAACAGCAACACTCCAACCAGGAATGTCTTCGGCAATAATTTCGACCTCCGAAACCAATAATGGGATCAATTCACCTTCAATATCTAAATTCAATACACCTTCTTTTTCAAGCTGACTAATTTGTACCTGACTTAAACTTGATATTACCGCAGAAGCTTGTTTCATTTTAGTACCCAACTTGGCACCCAATAATTTAAAATTAGGCTTCAGCTTTTTGCTAATCACTCCTTCGGTCTCAGTGATATAATTTATTTCTTTAACATTAACCTCGGCCAAAATCAATTCTTCCATTTGTTCAATGGCTGCTTTTTGTTTTGGATCCAATACAGGGATTAATATTTTTTGTAATGGCTGACGTACTTTGATATTTACTTTTTTACGAATAGATAATACCAATGAACAAATATCCTGTGCCATTTGCATGCGCTCTTCTAATGCAAGATCCATTTTAGCAGTGTCCGCTTTTGGAAAATCTACATGATGAATTGATGTTGCTTTATGACGTTTTGTAATTCCGTTTAAATTTCTGAATACTTGATCACAAAAGAATGGTGCTATTGGCGCCATTAGTCTTGTGATAGTTTCTAAACATTCATATAAGGTTTGATAAGCTGCAATTTTATCGGCAGTATAAGTTCCTTTCCAAAAACGACGACGACATAAACGAACATACCAGTTGCTCAAATGCTCATCCACAAAGGTTTCTATCGCACGACCTGCATTAGTTGGTTCAAAGTCATCCATCGAAGTTGTAACGGTTTGCACCAAACTATTTAATGAAGAAATAATCCAACGATCAATTTCGGGACGATCTGCAACAGGAATATAATCTTGTTCAAATTTGAATCCATCTACATTTGCATACAAAACAAAAAACTGATAAGTGTTATATAAGGTTCCAAAGAATTTTCTTTGTATTTCCTGTATTCCAGATAAATCAAATTTCAAATTATCCCATGGCGATGCGTTGGTTACTAAATACCATCTTGTTGCGTCAGCTCCATATTTTTCTAAAGTTTCAAATGGATTCACCACATTACCCAAACGCTTACTCATTTTGTTTCCATTCTTATCCAATACCAAACCATTACTCATAACTGCTTTGTAGGCAACGCTATCAAATAGTAATACACCCAAAGTATGTAAAGTATAAAACCATCCACGAGTTTGATCCACCCCTTCGCAAATAAAATCAGCAGGGAAGGCTTCGCCTTTGTCAATTAAATCTTTGTTCTCAAATGGATAATGCCATTGTGCGTAAGGCATGGCCCCTGAGTCAAACCAAACGTCAACAAGGTCTGACACCCTTTTCATGGGTTGGCCTGAAGGGCTTAATAATTCAATTTGATCCACAAATGGTTTGTGCAAATCCACATCCAATTTCCCATCTACTATTTGCAAATTCACTTCCTTATTGTATCCTTTTTCTTTAGCAGCTACAAATAAAGTTGTCAATTCTTGGATAGATCCCACACAAATTTCTTCCGTACCATCCTCGGTTCTCCAAATAGGCAATGGTGTTCCCCAATATCTACTACGAGATAAATTCCAATCCACCATATTCTCTAGCCAGTTACCAAAACGACCCTCTCCTGTACTCTTTGGTTTCCAATTAATGGTTTTATTTAATTCTACTAAACGATCTTTAACCGCAGTTGTTTTAATAAACCAAGCGTCTAATGGATAATACAAAATGGGTTTATCTGTTCTCCAACAATGTGGATAATTGTGTTCGTATTTCTCAACTTTAAAAGCACGATTTTCTTTTTTCAATTTTACACAGATGTCTACATTCACATCTACATAATCTTTTTCATCTTTGTAGTTTTTTACAAAACGGCCACTGAATTCTCCAACACCCTCTACAAATTTGCCTTCTCTATCCACCAATGTAATTATACCTAAATTATTTTTTTGTCCTACCTTATAGTCATCCGCACCAAATGCTGGTGAAGTATGTACAATACCAGTTCCATCTTCGGTTGTAACGAAATCGCCTAATATAATTTTAAATGGATCTCCTTCAAATGTAGTAGGATCATTTGCTTCAAATGGCATCAATTGCTCATAACGCAAATCGTTTAATTGAGTGCCTTTAAATTCTGCCAATATTTTCCAAGGAACTAATTTGTCGCCCTCTGCAAATGTTTCTAATGCTAATCCTTCTTCTTTAAAATACTTTGATAATAAGGCTTTCGCTAATACTACATTCACTGGCATTGCCGTATAAGGATTGTAGGTGGCCACTAATACATAATCAATATTTGGGCCTACGGTTAAACCTAAATTTGACGGCAATGTCCATGGAGTTGTTGTCCATGCCATAAAATACACGTCCTGATTATTTTTATTCGTAGCGGCAGCATCAAACAAAAATTGAGATGCATTGGATGGAATCGCTTTAAACATCACCACAGCCGAGGTATCTTTCACATCCTTATAAGTGCCTGGTTGATTTAATTCGTGTGAACTTAATCCAGTACCTGCGGCAGGCGAATAAGGTTGAATACTTACACTTTGATATAGGTATCCTTTTTTATAAAGTGTACTTAATATCCACCAAAGTGTTTCAATATAATTATTTTCAAAAGTGATATATGGATTATTCAAATCAACCCAGTATCCCATTTTGTTGGTAATATCATCCCATTCCTTCTTGTATCTTAAAACTGCTTCACGACATTTTTTATTATACGCTTCTACCGTAATTTTTTTGCCAATATCTTCCTTTGTAATACCTAATTCTTTTTCAACACCCAACTCTACAGGTAAGCCATGCGTATCCCATCCTCCTTTTCTTTTTACCTGAAAACCTTGCATCGTTTTATAACGACACATCATATCTTTTAAAGTTCTTGAAATAACATGGTGAATACCTGGCATTCCATTGGCACTTGGAGGTCCTTCATAAAACACAAATGGGGTTTTACCCTCACGTAAACTAACGGATTGCTCAAATGCTTGTTCTTTTTTCCAAGCTGCTAATATTTCCGCCTCAATTGTAGGCAGATGTAAGCCATTGAATTCTGGATATTGATTGCTCATAAAACGCTTATCGTAGCTGATTTTTAGGGCACGAAGGTACGAAATTGCATGGTAAAAATAGCACCCCAAAAATTAAGCCCAGCAAAGGCATTTGAATGCTACTCAGCTTCGGTTTCAGGTAATGTTTCCTGATTTTCTGTATTATCTCCAAAAAACTTGCCTTGAAAAACAAATAAAGCAATTACGCCTGTACTAATTGCTGCATCGGCAAAATTGAAAACAGGGCGGAAAAATTCAAATTCTTCCCCTCCCCAAAATGGGAACCAGGATGGGAAATGCGCGTTACGAATTATTGGGAAATAGAACATGTCAACCACTTTGCCATGTAATAATGGCGCATAACCTCCAGTCTGTGGGAATAATACTGCCACCTGTGAAGTAAAAGGGACGCTTTGTTCAAATAGAATCCCGTAAAACAAACTATCAATTAAATTACCCACTGCACCAGCAAAAATCAATGATGCACATATAATAAACCCATTGTGGTATTTTTTTTCAATAAACCCTTTAATCAAGAAAACACCCCAGATAACCGCAACCAATCTAAATAGGGTTAAAATGATTTTACCAAAACCACCGCCAAACTTTAAGCCCCAGGCCATCCCCTCATTTTCTACAAAATGAAGTCTTGCCCAATCACCTATCATTGCATGTTCCTCGCCAATGTAAAAATGGAGTTTGATATAAAACTTTATAGCTTGATCTATAAATAGTATTAGTAGAATGAATGCAATTACCTTTTTCCCGTTCATGCGATATTATTAATTATTTCAAAGATAAGTTAGGATTTTTTATTCCTTTGTTAATTTTTGTTTGTTTTTGAAAACAGAATAAATGATAGAGCCTGTAATACAAAATACAATCACCAATAATGAAATGAGCACTTGTACACTTGGATCTTTTATCAAAAGATGAATATAATGTTCGCCAAGCATTTTTGCGCCAATAAATATCAGTACAATCGCAATACCTTGTTGTAAATACTGAAATTCTTTTACAGCACCTTTTAACAAAAAGAATAATGATCTTAAGCCAAGTACCGCAAAAATATTGGAAGTATATATCACCAAACTATTTTGTGAAATACCCATTACTGCAGGAATAGAATCCAATGCAAATACAATATCAATGGATGCTAATAATACCACTACCACAAACAAACTTGTATAAACTGGCTTGTTATTATGATCCCTTATAACAAATTTACCGTCGCCATCCGTGCTACCAATTGGCAAAATCTTTTTTAGAAATTTATAAATTTTAGATTCATGTGGATCAAAATGATCAGACTCATTAGCAACAAACATTTTATATCCTGTATATACTAAAAACAGTCCAAATATATATAACACCCATGCAAACTTGGCCACTAAAGCAACACCAAGTGTGATGAAAATAATTCTAAACACAATGGCTGCCAATATTCCAATCAATAATACTCTTGGGTAATTTTTTTCTTTCACTTTAAAGGCGTCAAAAATTAAAATAAAAACAAAAATATTATCTACACTTAAACTCCATTCCATTAAGTAGCCACTTAAATATTCAAGTCCAATTTTTTGTCCTTCTTCAAACCACAAAAAAGCAAAGAATGCAAAGGCCAATAATATCCAAAAAAAAGTTTGATTCATTGCTTTCGAGATAGTCATTACACTTCCTTTTTTACTCAAAAAGCCAAGGTCAAGTATTAAGGCGAGCAAAATAACTACTCCAAAAACAGTGTAAACTAATTGGTCTGTACTCATGAAATGATTTTAAATATTTATTTATACTGCATATTGATTTTTACGCAATCTTGTAAATATAACAAAGAACAAAGCTAATATAAATAATGGTCCAAAAACAATTGCCAACTGCCAATACAATCTACCGTTTGCCAATTTTTGCTTATCTAAAAGTCTTAAAACAATTGTCTTATTTCTACTATCCAATAAGCCAGCTGGTTCATTCAAATATGAAATTGCATTTAAATAAAAACTTTTATTAGCAAACTGAAATTCATCAAAAGGCAACATTCCCATAGTCATTGGCACCTGCTCGCCATTGTCGTTTCTTGCAATTTTATTGGTAAGAATATCAGCATCCGCAATTACAATTTGCTTTGAAGAGGCAATCCCTTTGCCACTAAAATCCTTTCCTGTATACAATTTAATACTATCCTGTAAAGCGGGAGAAATACGATTTGCATAAAGGGAAGAAAAACTACCTTCCAATAATACAGCAACCGGCACCTTGCTTTTATTAAATGACTTGAATTCAGACTCGTCTTTGACACTATTTAAACTCACTAAATTTGGAGTAGTTATAAACCTTGAATTCGTATCGGTACTAAGTAATATTGTTTTTTTAATCCCTTTTGTTGCAATGGTATCAATGCTAGATGGGAATAAAGTCAATACTCGATCCATGTTTTGAGTAATGGCAGAATTTTCATTGCCATATAAAAAAGGATAGTAAGGCCATGGTAATCTTTGAATCATAGGAGATCCATCTGCTTGCCTGCCCACCACAATTGGGAGTTTTGAGCAGTTTAAATCCTGCACTAAATTAGAATTTATCCTTACGCCATATTTAAAAAGCAGATCATCCAAACCTAGTCCTCTATCATATGCCACATAGGAGCCATTGGTTTTTTGAAGGCTATCATATTCGGCATATAGTTTATCAATTGCCCATATGATATTACCTCCCGACATCACATACTGATCTAATTTTAATTTATCCGCATCGGTGAAAGTTATGCTTGGCTTTACTATTACAAGTGTTTTTATTTTTGAAGCATCGGGATAACCTTTCTTTAAATCGAATACCGATAAACGATATTGATTTTTAATGGATGCGCCAATATCATTCACGGTTAAATCTACCGGCTCTCCATTACCAATCAAATAACTTACTTGAGGAATAGTAGGTCGATTTAACAAATAAATAGCTTGTACAAATTTATATTCCAACAGCGCCTCCGCCGCATTTGCACTCGCTTCTACGTCCTCAGTAGGAATATCTTTTACAACATTATAGGGCTTGAAGAATTTTTTACTTGAGCGTAAATCAATTGCATAAGGTTTCATTCCCTCTACTTCAACTACCGCACCAGGTATGATTAATTGGTCCACTCGCCTATCCGATTCATCATTTGATTGTTGAATGCGCTCAATAGGAACGCCTAGTTTTGATAAACTATCGTAAAATTGATACAAGGCTGTGTCTTGGTACTTTTTACTTGGCAGTTCTAATTGCCAATCAATGTGCTGAGGATTGATTTGTTTTAAATGAATTAAAAGTGAGATGGTAGATTGAGCAATTTTTTTATAATAAGTGGGAATATCTCCTCCTAAGTATAAATGAATTTTAACAGGAGCTGTCAATTCCTTGATAATCTCTTTTGAATTTGTGCTAATGGAATATCTACTATCTTTTGTTAAATCCAACTGAGTTGTAAAAATACTTGCAGCATAATTGATGAAAATAATGGATACTAATATAATTGTATAGCGTACTTTACCTTTGATTTGCTCAACTGTGCCGGCTAAAAACAAAAGTATAAAAGATAAAAAATAAATACTGTCTCCAATAGCAATGACGCCCTTGCTCATGTTTTGATAGTGGTAAGAGAGCCCTAATTGTTGAAAATAATAATCAAACCCATTTTTAAAAATAGGGGTGGCGCTTATCCAATCAAATCCTTTGAATAATAAAATTGAAATAGTAATGGACATTAGTAAAGCAACAATTGGATTTTTTGTTGAGCTGCTTGCAAATACGCCCACAATGGTATATACAGCAGCCAAACAAATTAGACCAAAATAGGAACCCAAGGTCGCACCCCAATCCAACCCGCCAACCGAACTTAAATTATCTATTGCAACTGCATAAAAAAAAGTAGGTATAATAGCCGCAACCACAATTAGAAGCGCGCCTATAAATTTTGAAGCCGCTAATTGAGCAGATTTAATGGGAAGGGTTTTTAAAATTTCATAAGTGCCTTGCTTATACTCTTCAGAAAAAGTTCTCATGGTAATAGCCGGTACAAGCAATAATAAAAACCAGGGAGCAAAATCGAAATACGCCTGTAAGGAAGCATAGCCAAAGTCAAAAATATTAAAATTGGGCAGGACAAATAAAAATAAGCCATTAATCAATAAGTAAAACCCTATGATTAAATAGCCGGTTAAACCGCTAAAGTATTGCGACCACTCTTTTTTACATATTGCCCACATAGGTTCAAAGCTACTATAAATAATCAAAAAAATGCCCCAGTGAGTACTGGGGCATTTTGTATAAATTTTAAGAATCGTATTTCGAAAAATTCTTAATTTTTTGAATAAATCATAAAAGGGCTATACAGCAAAACTTTCACCACAACCACAACTACGACTCGCATTTGGGTTGTTAAAGTAAAAGCCCTTTCCGTTTAAGCCATCCGAAAAATCCAATTCGGTGTTTACTAAGTATAGGAAGCTTTTCAAATCAGTTACTACTTTTACGCCATTGTCTTCAAACACTTGATCCATTGGTTTTATTTCGTTGTCAAAATCAAGCTTATAACTTAATCCTGAACAACCACCTCCTACCACACCTACTCTTAAAAAGTAAGATGGATCGTTTGCAATATGAGCATCTTGCATAAGTTGAGTCACTTTTACCTTTGCTTTTTCGCTCACTAAAATAGTATTTTCTGCTACTGTACTCATTCCTTACGATTAGTGGATACGCTCTTCGAATACTAATTCGTCTAAGCCATTCTTTTTACGATAGTCATTAATTGCTGACTTAATAGCGTCTTCTGCTAAAACTGAACAGTGAATTTTTACTGGAGGTAAATTTAATTCCTCTACTAAATCCATATTGTCAATTTTTACTGCTTCATCCACTGACTTTCCTTTTAACCACTCTGTAGCTAAAGAACTTGAAGCAATTGCAGAGCCACAACCAAAAGTTTTAAACTTCGCATCGGTAATAATTCCAGTTGCTTCGTCCACTTGAATTTGTAAACGCATAACGTCTCCGCACTCTGGTGCACCTACTAAACCAGTACCTACACTTTTTGATGCTTTGTCTAAGGTTCCTACATTTTTAGGATTAGAATAATGATCGATTACTTTATCTGAGTATGCCATTGTTGTATGTTTAAGTTGTTTTGATAATTTTATGAAACGAATTTAGTGATGTGGCTTACACCTTCACAAAAATATTTCAAGTTTTGTAACTTTCAGTTACTTACTTGTAATATTTAGTGATGTGCCCATTGAATTGCATCAATGTCCACACCCTCTTTAAACATTTCCCAAAGTGGGCTCATCTCTCTTAATTTTAAAACAGTATCAGTTACTGCTTTAATTGTAAAATCAATTTGCTCCTCGGTAGTATAACGGCCTAATCCAAAACGTAGAGAACTATGTGCTAAATCGTCTCCTAAACCTAAGGCTTTTAAAACATAGCTAGGCTCCAAAGAAGCAGATGTACAAGCCGATCCAGAAGACAAGGCAATGTCTTTATTAAAGCCCATCATTAAACCTTCTCCCTCTACATATTTGAAAGAAATATTGCTTACATGTGGTAAACGGTGAGCAGGA
>CAIQQR010000042.1 GCA_903874055.1 uncultured Bacteroidota bacterium
ATGGGCTTTGGATTGCCTGCAGCCATTGGAGCAAAATTTGGTGCACAAGACAGAACGGTAATTGCAGTAATTGGAGATGGTGGATTCCAAATGACATTACAAGAATTAGGAACCATTATGCAAACAGGCATTGATGTAAAAATATTGATTTTGAATAATCAGTTTTTAGGTATGGTGCGTCAATGGCAGGATTTATTTAATGACAAGCGCTATTCATTTGTAGACATTGCAAGTCCAAACTATGTGATGTTGGCAAAATCCTATGGCATTGAAGGAGCTAAAATTGAACATAGAAAAGATTTAGTGGATGCTGTTAAAACTATGTTGTCACATAAAGGATCTTACTTATTAGAAGTAATGGTAGGAAAAGAAAACAATGTATTTCCAATGGTACCGCAGGGTTGTAGTGTAAGTGAAATAAGATTGAAATAGCGGAACAAAAATTATTAATGAAGTAACAGAATTATTATGACAAACAATACAGAAAAACAAGAGTACACTATTACTGTGTATACCGAAAACCAAGTGGGTTTGTTAAATCGTATTGCCATTATTTTTTCAAGAAGAAAAATAAATGTCGAAAGCTTAAACACCTCTCCATCCGAAGTGCCGGGCATACACCGTTTTACCATTGTGGTAGAGGAGTCTCGTGATGTGGTTTTGAAAGTGGTTCGTCAAATTGAAAAACAAGTAGAAGTTTTAAAAGCTTACTTTAATACCAATGATGAAATTGTTTGGCAGGAATTGGCATTATACAAAGTATTGAGTGAAGAAATTACAGAGAAAGTAAAAGTAGAAAGATTATTAAGAGAGTTTGGCGCAAGAGCGGTAGCCATTAGAAAAGACTTTATCGTTTTTGAAACAACAGGACATAGAGAAGAAACGAATAAATTAATGAAAGCCTTGGAGCCTTATGGTTTGGTTGAATTTGTAAGAAGCGCAAGAGTAGCTATTATTAAGGAGAGTGCAGGCTTTCACGAAAAATTAAAAGATTTCGAAAAGCGTGAGCCGGGGGAGGAAGTAATTGAAAACGAATACCTAGGAAAACGAGAAGCGGTATTCACAATGTAAACGGTTATCAATAAAGCATTCCAAAAAATAAACAATTAATAAACAAACAATAGAAACTAAAGAATTTTAAATCTCAATTAAACAAACATAAAAACATACAAAATGGCAAAGTTAAATTTCGGAGGTGCCGAAGAAAATGTAGTAACTCGTGAAGAGTTCCCATTAGCAAAAGCACAGGAAGTATTAAAAAATGAAGTTGTAGCAGTAATTGGTTACGGCGTTCAAGGTCCTGGTCAAGCATTAAATCAAAAAGAAAATGGTATTAATGTTATTGTTGGTCAAAGAAAAAATTCAAAATCTTGGGATAAAGCAGTAGCGGATGGATTCGTTCCTGGCCAAACTTTATTTGAAATAGAAGAAGCATTAGAAAAAGGAACTATTATCTGTTATTTATTGAGTGACGCAGCGCAAATCGCCATGTGGCCAACCGTAAAAAAACATTTAACTCCAGGCAAGGCTTTGTACTTTTCTCATGGATTTGGTATTACTTACAAAGAGCAAACAGGTATTATACCTCCAGCAGATGTGGATGTAATTTTAGTTGCACCAAAAGGTTCTGGTACTTCACTTAGAAGAATGTTCTTACAAGGACGTGGCTTAAACAGTAGCTTCGCCATTTTCCAAGACGCAACTGGTAAAGCACATGATAGAGTAATTGCATTAGGTATTGCAGTAGGATCGGGTTACCTATTTGAAACAGATTTCAAAAAAGAAGTTTACTCTGACTTAACTGGTGAGCGTGGAACTTTAATGGGAGCTATCCAAGGTATTTTTGCAGCGCAATATCAAGTGTTACGTAATAACGGTCACTCTCCTTCTGAATCATTTAACGAAACAGTAGAAGAATTAACACAATCATTAATGCCATTGGTTGCTGAAAACGGTATGGACTGGATGTATGCAAACTGTTCAACAACTGCACAAAGAGGTGCGTTGGATTGGTGGAAAAAATTCCGTGATGCAACTTTACCTGTGTTTTCTGATTTATACAATAGCGTAGCAACTGGAGCGGAAGCAGCACGTTCAATTGATTTAAATAGTAAAGATGACTACCGTGAAAAATTAGAAGTTGAATTGGCTGAATTACACAACAGTGAAATGTGGCAAGCTGGTCGTACTGTAAGAAGTTTACGTCCAGAGAACCAACCTGGTAAATAATTATCAATGAGTGATGTTCAATTAGTAGATAAGCCTGCACTTGATATTCAAGGAGCATTTGAAAGACTAAAGCCGGTGGTAAACCATACCCCACTTCAGTTTAATGCAAATTTATCCCGAAAGTATCAGTGCAGGGTTTATTTAAAAAGAGAGGATTTGCAAATTGTACGCTCTTATAAATTAAGAGGTGCATACAACATGATGAGTCAAATGACATCCAATCAATTGGCAAAAGGTGTGGTATGTGCAAGTGCGGGCAATCATGCACAAGGCTTTGCGTATAGTTGTAAAAAATTAAATGTAAAGGGGGTAGTATTTATGCCTATTCCATCCCCACAACAAAAAGTAAATCAAACAAAAATGTTTGGTGAAAATTTTATTGAAGTTATTTTGGTGGGAGATACATTTGATGATTGTGCGAAAGCAGCAAAGGAATATACTGTTGCTCATGGCATGACTTTTATTCCTCCTTTTGATCATCCATTTATTATGGCAGGCCAAGGAACAGTGGGTGTAGAAATTTTAGATGACTATAATCAACTAGGCGAACCTGCCATTGATTATATATTTATCCCCATTGGTGGAGGTGGATTATGCGGAGGTGTAGGAACTTATTTTAAGCAAAACTCTCCTCATACAAAAGTAATTGGATTGGAACCAGAGGGGGCACCTAGTATGCTCACTGCATTAAAGGAAGGTCATCCTGTTGAATTAGAACAGATTGATAAGTTTGTAGATGGCGCAGCAGTAAAAAGAATTGGTGATTACACATTTGCAGTTTGTAAGGATGTGATTGATGATATGCATTTAGTACCAGAGGGTAAAATTTGTACCACCATTTTACAAATGTATAATGAGGAAGCTATTGTGGTAGAACCTGCAGGGGCGTTAAGTATTGCGGCATTGGATGATTATGCCGAACAAATAAAAGGAAAGACAATCGTGTGTATTGTGAGTGGAAGCAATAATGATATTGCGCGTATGCAAGAGATTAAAGAAAGATCATTGATATACGAAGGATTAAAACATTATTTTTTAATCCGATTTGCACAAAGACCAGGAGCTTTAAAAGATTTTGTAAATAAAGTATTAGGGCCCGAAGATGATATCACTAGGTTTGAGTACATACAAAAGCATAATAAGGAAGCAGGTCCAGCATTAGTAGGATTGGAATTAAAATCAAATAAAGATTATGAAGTGCTCATTGAAAACATGAAGCATAATCAAATCAATTACAACGAAATAAATAAAGACGATAATATTTACGGATACTTGATTTAATAATTATCGCCGATAAAAATAAGGGTTATGCAAGTTTTAAAATTTGGAGGAAGTTCGGTAGGGAATGCGGAAGCTATTTCAAAAGTAGTAGCAATTGTAACAGCCGCAATTAAAAAAGAGCCAACCATTGTAGTAGTATCTGCAATGAGTGGGGTAACGGATCAATTGTTAATGTTGGCGCAAAGTGCATCACAAGGGAACGAAGCATACAAAACCATTATTCAAAATATTGAGCAAAAACATTTAGACGCTGTTCGTGCTTTGTTACCCATACAAGCGCAATCTGCAACATTAAGTTTAGTAAAGCAAACTATTAA
>CAIQQR010000043.1 GCA_903874055.1 uncultured Bacteroidota bacterium
ACAAGCGTTTACCCGACCAATCAAACACCTCAAATAAAACTAAATCGGTGGCTCCTATTTGATTTATTTCAAAACTAAATCGAGTTTTTTCTCCAAATGGAGTGGGGTAATTGGTTGCATTTTTAATGTTGAGACTGGATGACTTTGGAACTTCAAAAAATAAGGTGTCGGCACTACTATTCCCAATTAAATCCCAGGCTTTTATAATAATTCGATGCCAGCCTTCAGACAATGTTGGTAAAGCAAATTGTACCTTCCCAGATTTATACGTATCTATATCGGTTTCAAAGTAATTATTAAGTATTATTGGAATAGGGTCATTGTCTACCCAAATTGCTAAGTCATGTCCCAATATATTACCCGATGTTTGGATACCAGCACTATCTGATAAATTAATATACAATTTAGAGTTTGACATTACCCACCCTCCTTGCTTAAATAATGGATCATTCAAAAATGCACTTATTTTAGGACCAATAGTATCCTGATATTTAAATGCTTGATTCAATTTTACATAAATAGAATCTAAGATAATGCTAGCCGAATAATTGGTATCAAGTGTGGCTAATTCAATCCTCAATGGATTACTTGAATTTACTACCTGGACAGGTAAAATAAAATCAATTGTATACTTGCCCTGAATAACACTTGCCTTGCCTTTAAATAATATATTTTCTTGCACCAAAATTGGCACTGACATGCTTGAAGATAAATTGGCTAACGTTTTTTTTGTTTTTGCTGCATCATAAATAATCATTTCTAAAAGACCTGAATAATTTGACAATAGCAATCCATTTTTCAAAACATTCCCCTGCAGTGTATACTTGGTTCCTGACAATAATGTATCATGTCCAATAAAATTTTTATCATTTATTTTTTGAACATTCATTTGGCAATTGGGAAGATTCAACTTAAGTCCTGGATCTCCAATAAGGTTGAATTTTAAATCATTTACTTTATCTCCTCCATTTGCCCAATCACTCATTTTAGCTTTTTGCAAAGCCTCTCCAATTGTATTATAATTTCCACTTGCATTTTTTACCAAAAGTTGTTGAATAAATAAATCATTAATTTGTTTATTACTATAGGCAAACACCAATCTATTGGCAGCTACTAATCCAATAATACCGTTGCTATTTTTCATTAAAACGTCCCAGGCAATGGCCTGTAAGCCAGGCTGGTCATAGGGTGCAAAATTACAGGAAGCAGTAACCATTAAGGGCAATTTGCCAGCATTCTTCCATAAATCAAATTGAGTTTGTGAAATAACTGCTTCTTCGGATAATCTTAAATAGTTGCCATGACCTGTATAATTTAAAAGCAAAGTTCCGTCTTGTATTGATTGTTGAATAGCATTAAAAGCCAGGGGATACGTATTGCCTGAGGAAGAACTTGATGGTGTAAAAAAATCAAGATAAATTTTATTTTGATCCCATTGAGGCGCATTGGTTTGCAAATGATTAATGATAGCCTCTGCGTCTTGTAAATGCAAGTTATAATCACCATCATCTGCGACCCAAGTGATTTTGTTTTCCCATGTACCACCGATATTTTTTGTTTGATAATTAATAAGTTTATTAATTACAGTATCAGCTTCTTGTGCAGTTCTCGCAGGAATTCTTCCCACACTTAACTGCAATTGTTGTAAAGCATTGTAATTATTTACATCATCATTGGTACTTATAGCTGCAAAGAAATCGTCTGTTGAAAAACTAGATAAAATAGAATTAGAATTAACGCTTTCGTATGTTGGCAATTCTTGTTCAATATTTATTTTATGATAATTGAAGTTCCCAATACCTAATAATAACAAGTATTTCGGAGCACTCACATTATTTAGTAAAGCCGAATTTTGGAGTGACTTTAAATAATTACGAATAGCAACCGCACTGGCTTGCCCACCCGAAAAATCATTGTACAATTCTTTTGCATTTACGACTATTGCTTTCCTTCCAAATTGAGATTGCTGAAATTGCTGATACCTGTTTGCGGAATTTATATATGCAGGAGCAGTAATAATTACATAATCCACTCCTTTATTATTGATGGGTATGTTTTGATTGTTAATTGGACCTAATAAAATGGGAGTTTCAAAATTTGATTGTCTAGCACCAAAAAAACTAGATGGCGCATCTAATGTTTGCAAGAAGTATCCAACCCCATTAACATCAGTTCCCCATTTAATTTCTTGAGGATTTTGATTATTTGAAACATTCCAAATAATTGTAGTAGGATCTAAGTTCTGAATTTTACAATTGGCAATTTTACCTGGCTGCAACCCATCTTCTATGAAAAAAGCTATTGTGCTATCCTGCCAAAATCCAATTGGTTTTTTTAAATGAATTTCAACATAGTCAATCCAGCCCGTACTATTTGAATTGACTGAATTAAAAGCCATTTTCAAGCTTGATTTTACGGGCCAATTAGCAAGCGCATTCACTAAAAAACTATCTACTTTTTCTGATGCAATATCATCATATAACATACCTGATACGGGCGACAAAGTGGATGACTTTATAAACTGGTCATTCAATAAAAAGTCAAACTGACCGTTTTCTTGATAGGTAGTAGAAGCAATATGATAATTACTTTTCAATTCACTTAAAGCATTCATGCCTTGCGTTGAAAATGGGAATGAAAACTGAGCAGCCTTTCCCGCTCCCAAACCCATTGGTGGACCATAAAATGTTTTACCACTATTTAATAATGAGATGCTATCTTTTTCAAAAAGATAATGCTGATTAAATATTTCTTTTGAAATCGTATTTTGAGATTGCAAATCCTGCAAGCCAATTCTTTTTCCATTTTGCCCAAGTGTTAAAAAATAAAATACAGTATCTGCACTTGAATAATTTTTGTGTATTACGCTACTTACTACACTATCATATTTCCAATAAATGGGCCCTTGATTGTAAAATAAAATATAATCAGTAGCACTTATTTGACCATCTCCCCCATCCACTACTTTAATTGCATTTTCTGTTAATCCAATTGCAGGTATACTTGGCACTTTGTCATTTAAGTTGGATAAATCAAACCCAAATAATTGTAACTGATTGGAGACAATTGGCAATGTGAAGCCCAAACTCCCCAACTGCGCTCCTGTTAACTTATAAATTCCCTGTTTCCCGGCTCCAATTTTAGACCATTTCCCAGTTGACAAGGGACTGTTCTGTGCCTTTATCGTGCCGAAAATTGTCAAAAAAAACATAAAATATGATAATACGAGCCTATTCATGGCTTAAAATTAGGGTTTTACTAACATAAGAATATACAAATGGCATGTCTAAATAAGCAAAAACGAAGTATATTCGCAGCACTATTTTACTTGATTTAGAATAAATTTTATATATGAATTTCATCAACAGTATTTTATTATTTTTCGCGTTACTATTATTGGGGCCTACCATGGTTTCATCATTGCAAACCAAGGATGCTAATGCTGTTCAATTTGCAGCAACGAAAAATGATCCTTATGAAGGCACCATCTTAATTAGAGGAGGCACATTTGCAATGGGAATGAATACGGAGGAAAGTGAAATGAGACAATGGAATAATACCATACGCAGAAAAACGGTTAGTTCTTTTCGTATTGATATTTATGAGGTAAGCAATAAAAAATATAGAGATTATACGCATTGGTTAGAAAACTTAGCAAAGGATTCAACTCAATATAGAGACTTGGCAAAAGAAGCATTACCAGATACATTAGTTTGGAAAACACCATTATCTTACAACGAACCCATGGTTTTAGGATATTTTAGAGCAAAAGCTTATAATGACTACCCAGTGGTTGGTGTGAGTTGGGAACAAGCAAATAAATATTGTCGTTGGAGAACAGATAGAGCAAATGAAAAAACACTTATCTATTACGGCATTATTAATTCAAAACAAAGATATGTGGGCAAGATTGCTGGCAGAGAAAAATTATTAGATTCTACTTCAAAAGGCAATGCGCGTTTAATTAAATCAGGGGAAGAGTTTATTATGGTTCCTGATTTTCGTTTACCAACAGAAGCGGAGTGGGAATATGCTGCGAAAGTATCAAGCTCAAAAAACTATGTTTCTAATTTCAAAAATGCAAAAGCTGGTGTAAACGCTGCTCATCCTAATGCAAGCGTTGCTCAGTCAGACTCTCCTTTCCCATGGAGCAGTAATGGAAACGATGCAATTAGATCTTCTAAAAAATCTGATCAAGGAATGTATACCGCTAATTTTAAAAATGGCCAAGGCGATTATATGGGTATGATTGGTTATTCAAATGATGGTGCGGGTATCCCTAGTAAAGTATATAGTTTTACCCCTAGCAGAATTGGCATTTTCAACTTAAACGGCAATGTGAATGAATGGGTGGCTGATATTTACAGACCTTTAAGTGGAGACGATATGGATGATTTTAATCCATACCGCGGAGATAGTACTTTAGATGGAGATGACGAAAGTTTAGCGCAATACGAAACAGGTGTTAATACATTGATTTCAAATAAATCAAGAGTTTATAAAGGGGGCAGCTGGAAAGATCGCCCTTATTGGTTAAATCCAGGGACAAGAAGGTTCTTAGATCAAGATAAATCAAGCAGTACTATTGGATTTAGATGTGTTTCCTCTGCGTTTGGATTTGATGCAGCTAGTGATATTACAGACAAATCTATTCCTTGGTATAAGAGACTATTTAAAAAATAAGCTGTGAAATTACGCATTGGCTCAGGAATTGATTTTCATCAATTAGTAGAAGGAAGAGATTTGTGGATTGGCGGTATAAAAATACCTCACACAAAAGGTGCATTAGGCCATAGCGATGCCGATGTGTTATTGCACGCCATTTGTGATGCCTTATTGGGCGCATTAAGCTTGGGTGATATTGGCACTCATTTCCCAGATACTGACAACGCTTATAAAAATATTGATAGCAAAATTTTATTAGCACGCACTTACGATTTAATCACTGCGCAAGGTTATGAAATTATAAATATCGACGCAACACTTTGCTTAGAAGCTCCAAAGATTAAACCTTATGTTATTGAAATGCAAAATTGCATAGCTAACATTTTAAAAATTGGAGATAAAGACATTTCAATCAAAGCTACTACTACTGAAACAATGGGTTTCACTGGACGACAAGAAGGCTTGGTTGCAATGGCTACTTGTTTACTTAGTGCTAAATAGTTAAATCATTCTACAATGATCACGCTTCCCTCCATTGCTTATTTGTACGAAATTTTTAAGCAATATCCCTCTGTCCAAACGGATACCAGAAAATTAAAATCAGGTGATATTTATTTTGCATTAAAAGGTCCTAATTTTAATGGCAACCTATTTGCAGAAAAAGCTTTAGAAGCCGGTGCCTCTTATGCAATTGTTGATGAAGAAGTTGTTGGGGATGCAAAATGGAATGATAAGATTTTATTGGTTCAAGATGGCTTAAGTACTTTACAAGCACTTGCAAAATACCATCGACAACAATTCAATATTCCTTTTATTGGCATCACAGGAAGCAATGGTAAAACAACTACAAAGGAATTAGTATATACGGTGCTTTTAAGTCACTATACTACATACACTACTCAAGGGAATTTAAACAATCATATAGGTGTGCCGCTTACCCTATTGAGTATTCATCCTGATGCGGAAATGGCTGTGATTGAAATGGGAGCTAATCATTTACATGAAATTGCAAGTTACTGCGCATATGCAATGCCTAATTATGGACTCATTACGAATTGTGGCAAAGCACATTTAGAAGGATTTGGATCTGAAGAAGGTGTTAAAAAAGGCAAGGGCGAATTGTTTGATTTCTTAAGGGCAAATAATGGTACCGCCTTTATTATGAGCGACTATGATTACTTACAAAATATGAGCAAAGGCATTAGCAATGTAATTAGTTATGGTACACAGACTGGAACACTTCAGGCTACAGCCAATACAGTGAACGGTTTTTTACAAGTTAATTTTAAACAAGGTTTTGAAATTGCAACTATACAAACTCAATTAGTAGGCGAATATAATTTACCCAATATTTTAGCAGCAGTAAGTATTGGTATTTATTTTAAAGT
>CAIQQR010000044.1 GCA_903874055.1 uncultured Bacteroidota bacterium
CAATTAAGGTCTTTTTTAACTAAGTTAGAAAAGCGTTCTCCAAAAGGCTTAGACAATTTAGCTGAATATTTAAGTCCACAGGTTTGGGCCGAAACGGATTGTTTAAGTTGTGCCAACTGTTGTAAATCAATGAGCCCTACTTTTACAAAAACAGATATTAAAAGGATCTCTGCTTTTTTAAATACTACGCCTAAGGCATTTACAGAAGAATGGTTGGAGTATGATAAAAAAGATAAAGATTGGTTGAATAAATTAAGACCATGTCAGTTTTTGGATTTAAAAACTAATATGTGTAGCATCTATGAAGTAAGACCAGCCGACTGTGCAGGTTTTCCTCATTTGACAAAGAAAAAAATGACCGAGTATATTCATGTGCACAAACAAAATGTTGAATATTGTCCAGCAACCTATAAAATGGTAGAGAAAATGAATGATTTAATTGGATAAATCAACCCAATAAATTATTCTAAAAATATACATCTTCAAAAAATGTTAAAGCCCACTCCTGAGTGGGTTTTTTTAATATTGCAATGACATCAAATTGAAGCCATTTCCAGTTAGGGTGTTCATATTGATAATGTGCAGCAGCGTTTTTTAAAAATTGCATTTTATGATAATCAATCATCTGCTCGGGATACCCAAATTCAATCGAGCTCCTGGTTTTTACTTCCACTATATGCAATAGGTTATTTTTACTTGCTATAATATCAATTTCGAGGTGTTTGTATCTCCAATTGCGTTCTAAAATTTCAAATTCATTTTCTAACAAATAGGTAACTGCCATATTTTCGCCAAAATCCCCCGTATCTTTGTTATTCATAATATGATTTTAGTAAACATCGCGAATTTTTAAAGATGCAAAAAGCGTATAAATTACATGGGGTGAATAGGCATTATGATTGGGGTGGGTTTGATTTTATCCCAACTTTAATGAATATAGAAAATACTGCTAAAATACCTTTTGCAGAATATTGGATGGGCGCACATGCGTCTGCTCCTGCAATGATTGATACGAATAAAGGACAACAACAATTAGATGTTTTGATTCAATCCAATTTAAACACATTTTTAGGTACTACAATTGCAAATAATTTTGGTGCATTGCCTTATTTATTTAAAATTTTGGATGTTGCAAAAATGCTCAGTATCCAAGTGCATCCAAGTAAAGAAAATGCAATAATTGGTTATGAATTAGAAGAAAAAGCAGGCATCTCAATTGATGCAAATAATAGAAATTATAAAGATAAAAATCATAAGCCCGAAGTAATGGTGGCACTGAGTGATTTTTGGTTATTACATGGATTCTTAGCACCCGAATTATTAGAAGCAAGATTAAATGAATTCAATTATTTCTATCCTTTGATTGAACAATTTAATGGTTCCGATTACAAGAGATTGTATAGTTATTTTATGCATTTGTCTAAAGATAATGCGGATGCTATTTTAAAGCCATTGTTAACTGACGCTGTTGAAAGTGTAAAGCTTGGTAAAGTAGATAAATCACATCCTCATTGGTGGGCGAATAAATATTATAATGGTGTAGTGCCAAATGAGAATATTGATAAAGGCATTTTCTCTATTTATATTCTAAATATTGTAAAAGTAAAAACATACCAAGGTGTTTTTCAAGGTGCTGGTTTATTACATGCTTATTTGGAAGGTCAGAATATTGAATTGATGGCCAATAGTGATAATGTTTTGAGAGGTGGGTTAACGCCTAAGCATATTGATATTGACGAATTAATTAAGCATGTACAATTTGTCCCAACTTATCCAAATGTTTTAAATGGAGAGGTGCTGAACTCAAATGAAACTATATATCCTTGTCCTGTTGCTGATTTCGGTTTAAGCAAAATAGGACTTAATGGGGGTGATCGTTACACAATAAATACCCATTCTTTGGTAATGTTATTGGTAATGGAAGGGGAAGTTTTTATTGACGGAAATATATATAAAGCAGGAGAAGTAGCCATGGTAGGGGCTTTGGAGCAAATAGTAATTGAAGCTCACTCAAATTCAATCCTTTTTAAAAGCTTTGTCCCCTAGGTTATTCACATTTGAGGAAAATCAAAATAGATAAATTATGGGCAAAATGTGTATTTTTGACTCCATCGTTATAAATGATAAATTATGAAATTGAATAGACAAATAACCATCGCTTTAGTAATAATGATTGCAACAAGTGCATTATATCGTATAATGCCAGGTCGCCCATTAGGTTTTGCACCTCAAATTGCAATTGCTTTATTTGGCGGTTCTTTGTTTGCAACTAAAAAACAATATTCATTTTTATTGCCTTTGTTGTCTATGTTTATTTCTGATTTAATGTACCAAGTTCTTTACAACAATGGTTTGTCAAACATACAAGGTTTTTATAGTGGTCAAATTGAAAACTATATTTTAATTGCTGCTACTACTGTATTTGGTTATAGTTTGCAATCTGCAAAGCCTTCTAAATTTTTATTATCATTTTTATCAGCACCCACTGCATACTTTTTAGTTTCTAACTTTTTAGTATGGGCGCAAGGTGGTGGATACCATCATCCAATTACTGCTTCAGGTTTAGTGCAAACTATGGTGGATGGCTTACCTTTTTATCCATATAGTGTAGTAAGTACAGTTGTATTTGGTGCCGTATTATTTGGTGCTTTCCGTTTAGCGGTACCTAAGTTTAAAGCGATCTAATAAATAGTTTTAGTAATTCGCGCTCACTAAATTTTCTCGAATTCTGTATCAATTTCCCAAGGACCATTGTCAGCTGCTAGGGTAGCTAGCTCATCACATCTATTATTGAAGGGGTTTTCGGCATGTCCTTTTACCCAATGGAATTTTACTTTGAATGGTTTGGACAATTCAAAGTAAATCGTCCATAAGTCTTTATTTTTTTTACCTCCCTTAAAATCGGTTCGAATCCAATTGTCTAGCCATTTTTTTTCAACTGAATCAACAACATATTTACTATCCGTAAAAATATGAATTGGAAGGTTGCTTGTTTTTAATGCACTCATTGCCTGAATGACAGCAAGTAACTCCATTCTATTGTTTGTCGTTTTTCTGAATGCACCAGAGAGTTCTTTCACTTTATTGCCCCACATCAAAATGGCCCCATAACCCCCAGGTCCAGGATTTCCTCTTGAAGAACCATCTGTATAAATGACAATTTTGTCCATTGTAATTACGTAAAGGGCTGATAATTAATCGTATACATAAATATACAATGTTTGAAACGAATTGCAATACAAAATCTATTTAATGTGTTTTTTTTACACAATAATTTTTTATCTTTAGATTCTTGTTTATTAATTAATTACGATTGTTCTGACAAATTGCTTGCTATGAAGTCTGTTGATGCAAAGAAGGGTAAAACGAATGGTGAAAATGTTGATGTGGTTCAACAAATAAAAATCAGTTTTCATTTAAAATACAAAACTCATTTTGGCCAAGGCATTTATATTTATGGGAACCATCCATTATTAGGCAATAATAAAATTGAGCAAGCAGTTCCGTTGGTGTATTTAAATAATGATTATTGGGTATTGCATTTAAATATAAATCCTGCTGCAATAAATGATAAAATTGTTTACCATTATTTTATTCAAAATGCAGATGGTACCAAAACATTTGATACGGGTAATGATAAATTTTTAACACTTTCTAAAACCAGTGTAAATGATATAGTTATCATTGATAGTTGGAATTTTACGGGGTATAAAGAAAATACATTTTATACATCACCATTTGTGAATGTATTAATGAAGCAACCAGTTAGCGAGAGCAAATCTACTATTACTAAAAATACAACTCATGTTTTTAGAGTAAAAGCACCAATGCTTGAACAAAATCAAACAGTGTGTATAATAGGTGAAGCAAAAGTAATAGGAGCTTGGGATGCAACCGACGCATTGGTGATGAAAAAGTTAAATAGCGAAGAAAATTATGAGTTAAGTATTGATGCTGCCAAAAGTAATTTTCCGTTTGTATATAAATATGGTGTTTATGATATAAACACTAAAACATTTGTGAAATTTGAAGAGGGTGATAATAGAGTCGTGTACGAGCCAGTGGGTAAGGATAAATTAGTAATTGTGAATGATGGATTTATTAATTATACTGCAAGTAATTGGAAGGGTGCAGGTGTTGCTATTCCAGTATTTTCGTTAAGATCTAATAAGAGTGCTGGTGTAGGTGAGTTTGCAGACATTAAATTATTGGTAGATTGGGCAAAGAAGGTAGGATTAAAATTAATTCAAATTCTTCCTATTAACGATACTACTGCAACACATACCTGGATGGACTCTTATCCATATGCAGCTATTTCGGCATTTGCATTACATCCCATGTTTGTAAGACTTTCTAATGTGATTAAGATGGGTCAGGAGGATTTATTAAAACCCTATCTAACAAAAATAGATGCTTTAAATAAATTGGATGTAGTAGATTATGAAGAGGTAATGAAATTAAAGTGGGAAGTACTTCGTTTATTATATTCTATAAATGGGAAAGAAGACTTAGCAACAAAAAATTTCGCTGATTTTTTTGAGCACAATAAAAATTGGCTAATTGGTTATAGTGTTTTTTCTTATTTAAGAGATTTACATGGCACAGTTGATTTTAATAAATGGCCAACCCATTCTAAGTACAATGCAGATGAAATTGCTAAACTTTTAGATCCTAAGTCAAAAACCTATGAAGCAATTTCATTTTTCTTATTTGTTCAATATCATTTGCATTGTCAGTTATTAGAGGCAACCGATTATGCGCATAAAAATGGAGTTATTGTAAAAGGCGATATTCCTATTGGCGTGTATCGTTTTGGAGCTGATACTTGGCAGGATCCAGGATTATTTCACATGGATATGCAGGCAGGTGCACCACCGGACGATTTTGCCCTGAGTGGACAAAACTGGGGATTCCCAACTTATAATTGGGATGTGATGGCAAGTGATGGATTTGCTTGGTGGAAGTCCCGATTTGATCAAATGAAATTTTATTTCGACGCATTTAGAATTGATCATATTTTAGGATTCTTCAGAATATGGAGTATACCAATGCATGCAGTAGAGGGTATTATGGGGCATTTTGTTCCTGCCATTCCAGTTTCCATAAATGAGTTAAATGCTAAAGGAATTAAATGCGATCATTATAGATTAACACATCCTTATATTAATGAAACAAATTTGTTTCATTTGTTTGGGTATGATAATGATTTGGTGAAAAAGGATTATTTAAAATCCATTGGTGATGGTCATTATGAATTATTGCCTGCTTATAAAACGCAAAGACAAGTGGAGGCCTATTTTAATACCATGCCTCAGGATCAATGGCATGATAAAATTAAAAATGGCTTGTATCAATTAATAAGTAATGTTATTTTATTTGATGCTGAAAAGCCACATCATTTCCATTTTAGATTTAATATGGAAGGAACAAGTTCTTTCCAAAATTTAGACCACGCTACACAACAATCACTCAAAGAATTGTATGTAGATTATTTCTTTAAACGTCAGGACACTGCATGGGAAAAAGAAGCAATGCAAAAGTTACCCATGCTTAAATTGTCTACCAATATGCTTATTTGTGGTGAAGATTTGGGATTAGTGCCATCATGTGTGCCGAATGTTATGTATCAATTAGGTATATTAAGTTTAGAAGTGCAAAGAATGCCAAAAGCTTCGCATAAAACTTTTTTCCATCCAAATGACGCACCTTATTTAAGTGTGGTTACGCCTAGCTCACATGATACCAGTACTATTAGAGGTTGGTGGGAAGAAGATAGAGAAAAGACACAACAATTTTACAATCATGAAATTGGTCAATGGGGTGAAGCGCCCATTCATTGTGAGGCTTGGATTAACAAAGCAATTTTGTTACAGCATTTATATTCCCCTGCAATGTGGGCTATTTTTCAATTACAGGATTATTTAGGAGTGGATGAGTCTATCCGAAGAAATGACCCTAATGAAGAACGCATTAATGTACCTGCGAATCCAAAACATTATTGGAGGTATCGTATGCATTTAAGTTTAGAGGATTTAATTGCTTCCAATAGTTTTAACACAGAGTGGAATTCGGTGATAAAATCAAGTGGCAGATAAATTGGTTTTGTATCTTCGTAAAAATTAGTAAGTGGAATTATCCTTTTGGGAACAGCAATTGCCTTTTGAATATCCTTTTACCATTTCGAATGGTAGAACCAAAACGCATCAACACAGTTTAATGGTAAGATTGTCTTTGGGCAATTGGGCTGGCTTTGGTGAAGCACCTGCCATTGTATATTATAATGTCACAGTGGAGGGGATGATAGCGCAATTAGAAAAGCACCGAAAAGTTATTGAGAAATTTGCTTTGATTGATCCAGAACGTTTTTGGCATTTCCTACACCACTTATTTCCGAATGATCCTTTTTTGGTTTGTGCCTTAGATATGGCTGGCTGGGATTTATGGGGTCAAATGAAAAAACAACCCTTGCATCAATTATGGAATACGGAATGGACTACTACATCTAATCAAGGAGCAAATAATGTCCCGCCAATTTGTGATTACACATTAGGCATTGATCCCATTGAGAAAATGGTGCAGAAAATGGAAGCGCATCCTTGGCCCATTTATAAAGTAAAAGTGGGTACTGAATATGATATTGAAATGATTACCTCTTTGCGTAAACATACGGATAAACCTATTCGAGTGGATGCCAATGCAGGATGGACCACTGAAGAAGCTTTACTTAAAATTCCAGCTTTAGCTAATTTGGGAGTTGAATTGGTAGAGCAGCCTTTAGCAAAAGATAATTGGGAGGGAATGGAACAATTAAAAAAACAAAATGTTTTGCCCTTGTTTGCAGATGAGAGTTGTGTATTTGAAAAAGACGTTGCTATTTGCGCCAATTATTTTGATGGTATCAATATTAAGTTAACTAAGTGCAGTGGATTAACGCCTGCATTAAGAATGATTAAGGAAGCAAGCACATTAAATTTAAAAGTGATGATGGGTAGCATGAATGAATCTGTGATTGGTTCTGCAGCCATTGCACAATTTTTGCCTCAATTAGATTATGTTGATATGGATGGCCCACTATTAATGACCGAGTTAAATGGAGTAGGCCTTAATTATAGTTTTGAAAATAATAATGGATGCATTGAGCCCCTTATGCATTATGGTTTAGGTGTTCAATATAGACCTCCATTTGTTAAGTAAATAACAGGACAAACTTTTAATTTTTTAAAATTTTGAAACATGACACCAGAGCGTACCGATAAATTAATAAAAGTGTTGAGTAAACGTCAATCAAACTTGACGGTGGTGATGGAAAATGTGCAGGATCCGCATAATATTTCGGCTGTGCTAAGAACCTGTGATGCGGTAGGTATTCAGGATGTATATATTTTAACTACTAAAATTCCAAGACATAAAAAGTTTGGTTATAAAAGTAGTAGTAGCGCTTTAAAATGGTTAACCATTCATGAGTTTGATAACTTGGAAGCATGTATGAAAGCGGTTAGAAAAAATTTCTCAAAAATATTAACTACACATTTATCAAGTGATGCGGTACAAATTTATGATATTGATTTCACAGAATCAGTTGCCTTGGTCTTTGGTAATGAACACGCAGGCGTTACCGATGAGTGCCGTGCTTTAGCGGATGGTAATTTTATTATCCCGCAAATGGGAATTATTCAAAGCTTGAATATTTCGGTGGCTTGTGCGGTGAGTATTTATGAAGCTATGCGACAAAAAATGGTGGCAGGGCATTATGATCATGCTAGTTTACCTAAGCAGCAAATGGATGGATTGTTATCGCAGTGGGGAGTGGAGGAGTTGACTCCTGAAACTTATGTGCCTTATAAGCCAAAGCGCAAATAACATTCACTTTTATTGGGGAAATTACATTTGCTCTGGTACCTCAATACCTAAAGCTTGCATTCCTTTTTGCAAAGTTGCAGCAATTAAAATTGATAACTTAATCCTTAATTGTTTTTTCTCGGCTGTCTCGGCATTTGCAATAGATAATTCAGCATAAAAACTATTAAATAGTTTGGCCAAATTAAAAGTGTATATAGCCACTTTGGAAGGATCTAAGGTTTCGGCAGCTTCATTTATAACAGCTGGAAAGTTAGATAATTCAATAGCCAATGCTTTTTCTAAAGGCAACAATTCCGAATGCGTTAATTCAACTGCTGTACCAGTCTTTCTCAATATACTTTTAATACGTGCATGGGTATATTGAATAAAGGGTCCAGTGAATCCATGAAAGTCAATACTTTCTTCGGGGTTAAAGATCATTTTCTTTTTTGGATCAACTCTTAATAAGAAAAATTTAAGGGCGCCTAATCCAATGGTATTGTATAGTTCAGTCAATTGATCGGATGTGAATTCTGCAACCTTGCCTAAGGATTCTGTTTTTTCTTTCGAGATATTGATCATCTCGTCCACTAAATCATCGGCATCCACCACCGTTCCTTCACGGCTTTTCATTTTACCTGTTGGCAATTCCACCATGCCATAACTTAAATGATAAATGCCATCAGCTGCTGGTAATTGTAATTTTTGACAAATTAATTTCAATACCTTAAAGTGATAGTTTTGTTCGTCACCTACCACATAAATACTTGCATCGGTATTGAATTCTTTTTGTTTTACTTCGGCCAGACCAATATCCTGAGTAATGTATACCGAAGTGCCATCTTTACGACGTACAATTTTTTCATCTAATCCTTCACCAGTTAAATCAATCCAAACAGAGGAATCCTCTTTTTGATAAAAAACTTTTTTCTCCAACCCTTGCTCCACTAATTCCTTGCCTAATAAATAAGTATTGCTCTCGTAATAAGTTTTTGCAAAATCAGATCCTATTTTTTTATAAGTGGTATCAAATCCTTCGTACACCCAGCTATTCATACGTTTCCACAAATCCATAGTGGCTGCGTCGCCCTGTTCCCATTTCAATAACATTTCTTGTGCGCCTTTTTGAATAGGTGCTTCTTTTTCCGCTAGCTCTTGCGACATTCCACCAGCAACTAATTCAGCAACTTGTGCTTTATAAGCGTCATTGTATTTCACATAATAGTCACCAACAAAATGATCCCCTTTTTGATTAGTATCAGAAGGAGTTGCGTCATTTGCAAATAATTGCCAAGCAATCATACTTTTACAAATATGAATTCCTCTATCATTAACAATGCAAGTTTTCACCACATCATTGCCTTGTAATTTTAAAATCTCGGCAATACTCCAACCTAAAAAGTTATTTCTTAAATGACCTAAGTGAAGTGGCTTATTGGTATTAGGGGAGGAGTACTCCACCATAATTTTACGCGGTTTATTATTAGTTGGCAATAAATTTTTTGCATCTGCATTTTTAATGCTGTCAAACCAAAATTGATTACTGATACTAAAATTTAAAAATCCTTTTACGATATTAAAATCAGTTAATATACCAGGCATCGCAGAGAGCATTGCTGCTCCTAATTCATTTCCCAATACCTCAGGGCTTTTGCCCAATTGTTTTACAAAAGCAAAAAGCACAATAGTATAATCACCCTCAAATTCAGGCTTAGTAGCATTTACTAATACTTGTTCGGGTTGTATTTGAACACCATATAATTGGTGTATACAACTTGCAGTTGACTGCTTTAAATTCGTTATCAAATTCATAAAAAAGGATTGCCGATTGCAAAAGTAATTAATTAAGATTACCTTTGAGCATTCATGTTGAAACTACACGATTTTATTAGTAAACTTATCCTGGACCTAATTGATTGGGTATATCCATTATTTAGGAAGTTTATGCCACTGCAAACCTTTCGTTATGCTGCATGTGGTGGTGGCAATACTGTTTTAGATATTTTGGGCTTTTTTCTTTCTTATAATTACTTATTTCATAAGCAACCTATCCATATTGGCTGGCTAACCATTAGCCCCCATATCGCTTCTTTTATGGTAAGTTTTTGTGTGACTTTCCCTATTGGCTTTTATTTAAGTAGGTATGTGGTTTTTCAGGAAACAGCTGTTAAAAAAACTGAACAATTACTAAAATATTTCTTTGTAGTCCTAGGATGTATTTTATTAAACTATGCTTTCTTAAAGTTCTTTGTTGACTATCTAGGTTGGTTTGCAACTCCAGCCAAAATTGTGACCACATTCTTTGTCGTCATCTTTAGTTATACCTCTCAAAAGAATTTCACATTCAAGGCCTCAAAGTCTGGTGATTTAGAGGCGATGTAAACTTTGATAACTGCCTTTTTTACGAATAATAGTGCTTCTTTATGTCAATTTGGGCTTATTTCAAGTCCGAATACTGCCATTTATGCCATTTTTGCGTTCATTTTTTAGCTAAGTCATTGTGGCATAGAGATTGTTTACTATAGATTAATTAATCATTGAAAATCAATCTTTATGGCAAAAATAATAGGTATTGACTTAGGTACCACAAATAGTTGTGTATCGGTTATGGAAGGTGGAGAACCAGTAGTAATTGCAAATGACGAAGGTCGTAGAACCACTCCTTCGGTTGTCGCTTTTTTAAAGAATGGCGAGCGTAAAGTAGGAGATCCTGCAAAGCGTCAAGCCATCACGAATCCAGAAAACACTATTTCAAGTGTGAAGCGTTTTATGGGTCGTCGTTTTAATGAAGTAACAGAAGAGAAATCTCACTGGAGTTACAAAATTGTACAAGGCGAAAATGATACTGTACGTGTAGATATTGATGGTCGTATGTACACACCTCAAGAAATTTCTGCAATGGTTTTACAAAAGATGAAAAAAACAGCAGAAGATTATTTAGGTCAAGAAGTAACAGAGGCCGTTATTACGGTGCCTGCCTACTTTAATGATGCGCAAAGACAAGCAACTAAAGAAGCTGGTGAGATTGCTGGTTTAACTGTTCGCAGAATTGTGAACGAGCCAACAGCTGCTGCATTAGCTTATGGTTTAGATAAAAAGAATGTAGAACAAAAAATTGCTGTATTCGATTTAGGTGGTGGTACTTTCGATGTATCTATCTTGGATTTAGGAGATGGTGTATTTGAAGTAAAATCAACTAATGGCGATACACACTTAGGTGGTGATGACTTTGATAAAGTAATCATGGACTTTTTAGCAGATGAATTTAAAAAACAAGAAGCAATTGATTTAAGAAAAGATCCAATGGCTTTACAACGTTTAAAAGAAGCTGCTGAAAAAGCAAAAGTGGAATTAAGTTCTTCTACAGAAACTGAAATTAACTTACCATATATCACAGCAGTGGACGGCGTTCCCAAGCACTTAGTTTTAAAATTAACAAGAGCGAAATTTGAATCCTTAGCAGATAATTTATTTTCACGTTGTATTAAACCTTGTGAAATTGCATTAAAAGATGCA
>CAIQQR010000045.1 GCA_903874055.1 uncultured Bacteroidota bacterium
AAAAAATGTTCAATTTTTAAATAATCTTTTCTTCTCAAAAAAAGATACCACCATTTATCATATTTATGATGATATGAGTGGGATTCATATGGCCAACAATTTAGTAACTAAAGGAATCAAAAACAATTTAATAGGTGGTTTCAAAGAATCTGAAATTCAATTAGACAAAATAAATGTGTTTACCATTCCCAAGCCTATCTCAATTAGCAGTACTAAAGCATTGGATTCTATTCAGTCCATTGTGACTAATAAAATGGGCAACCCTTTGCCTGTTGCAATAGGATATGAATCAAAAGGCAATTTTAACTTGGTAGTTGCTAACGCTTATGCAAATTGTGGTGCTGATTGGTTCACCTATTCACGAAAAAATAATGAGGTTGTAAACCTAGATTGTAGTAATGCTGAAGCAGTTATTAATGCAATTGAAACGAACAAAAATAAGAACTTAACAATACGACTAACTGGCAAAGAATATGTATTCTCCAAGGGCATCTCACTTCAGGAAAATATAAAGTTTGTTAATGATTCAAAAAGTAAAGATGAAATGAAATATTTCAAAAGTAATGCACCCTTACATGCACTATTTGAAATTAAAGGAAATTACAATCTACGTTTTGAAGGTCTGAAAATAGATGCAAGCAATTTACATGCCAATACATTCATAACAAGTGATACATCAGGTACTTGCAATCATTCCAATCTTGCTTTACAAAATTGTAGCTTTATTAATTTACAAGGGAGCTTATTAAAAACTGTAAAATCTAGTTTATTCGATAGCATTTTAATTAGTAATTGCCCCATAAAAAATGGCCATGGCTTAGTTTTTGACTTATATGAGGAAGATGATAAAAAAGGATATTATAATGTAGAGAAAATGAAAATTGTAAATAATAGCTTCTCTAATCATGATGGGCCTATTTTAGCAGTATTAAGAAGCGGAAAAGACGAAAGCACGATGGGTCCCTGGATTGAGATTCAGCACAATACTTTTACGAACATTCAATCAAACGCAAAACCATTAATTCTTTTAAATGGAGTACAGCATTCATTTATAGAGCAAAATATTTTCAATAATTGCAATAATAATAACCATCTGATTGAATATAAGGATGAGGTAAGAGCAGCACACCTTTTATTTAAAAATACGATTACAAATAGTGGATCTATTATTAGAAATGAATATGTAGAATCAAAATAATTAAATCAAATCAAATATCCATTTTGAAAAAAATTACGATACTCTATTTAGTATTTTTTTCTATCAATACTTTTGGTCAAACACCTTTGTTTAAGAGGGTGAGTGTGCTGCTAAAAAAAGATATTTTATCAGAGGCTAATCATAATTTAAAGGAAAAGCCAATTACAGTTACAAGCTATTACAGTAGTCGATCGGCTGGAGGCAAACATGATTTTTTCTCAGAGGGAGATTACTGGTGGCCAGACCCTATCAATTTAAATGGGCCTTACATTCAAAAGGACGGTCTAACTAATCCAGAAAATTTTACAGCTCACCGAAAAGCAATGATTCGATTCAGTAAAATTGTCGCCAATCAAACAGCAGCTTATATCATAACGAAAGATAAAAAGTATGCATCACATGCAATCCATCATATCAAAGCCTGGTTCATAGATACAGCAACCATGATGAACCCATCATTACTATACGCACAAGCTATAAAAGGCAAGGTAACTGGACGTGGTATTGGTATTATAGATATGATTCAGATGATTGAAGTTGCCAAGAGTATAGAAATATTAACCAAACATGATTTAATTGCACCTTATGATCGAATTCAAATAGATAATTGGTTTAGAAGTTATTTAAAATGGGTGACAAGTCACCCTTATGGAATTGAAGAGAGAGAAGCAAAAAACAACCATGGTACTTGTTGGGTGATGCAGGTAAGTGCATTTGCACATTTAGTAAAGGACACTTCACTATTAAATTTTTGCAAGGATAGATTTAGAAAAGTTATCATTCCCAATCAAATGGACACCAATGGCTCATTCCCATTGGAACTTAAAAGAACTAAGCCATATGGCTACTCCTTATTTAATGTTGATGCCGTAATGACAATTGCACATATACACAATATTAAGGACCCGATACTTAAAAAAGCGGTTGAATTTATGTACCCATACATAAAAGATAAAAATAGTTGGCCTTTTCCAAAAGATGTTATGTACTGGGAGGAATGGCCAGTTGCTACCCCATTTTTATTATTTGGCTATCAAAATTATAATGAACCAGCCTGGCTAAATACATGGGAAAAATTAAATCACTATCCAACAAATGAGGAGGTTATTAGAAATTTACCCATTCGCAATCCAATAATTTGGTTGGTAGATTAAGCTTGATAATACAAAAATGAAAACTCTATTCACATTACTTTTATGTTAATATTTAAATTAATAAATTAACAATTAGTAAATAAAAATAGTTTTGCTAAATGATAAAAATTAATTGCAAACTGATTTTAATTCTTCCTTTTATTTTAATAGGATTCATTGCTAATTCCCAAAATACAAGTGAATATCCGAAAGTGGCTGCTTACTTTAGTGTGAGTCATCCAATAGTAACCTTATCCTCTAATTTGCCTGCATATAATTTTGACCACTCCTATACCGTTGGATTTCCAATCGGAATTAATATAATAAAATCAGCAAAATTGGCTTATAGTATTGAAATTGTACCCACATTAAATTCATCAAAAGGAGTTACTAAAACTTCGAATCTATCCATTCAGCCAGGTCTAATTTTCAGATACCCAAATGGATTTAATTTTTTAACCAGAATGGCATTTGAAACTGGCGGACGTTATGGTACCAACCTCGTTTTTAATAAAGTACTTTATAAAACTAAAATGAATAGTTATTGGGTTTCTGTCCCTATTCCTACTCGATTCGGCAACAATGCTCCAGCCTCAGTTGGAATTGGCTTACAATTTGGAGTAACATTTTAAACTGGTACTTAAAATTCAAATAAGTTCAATAATCATTTAAATCATTTCTTTAAAAATTCAATCACTTCCTTATTTGCAATCTCCGGTTTTTCTAAATAAGGTAAATGACCTGCGTCTGAGATAGATAAAAACTGAACATTTAATGTAGCTCTTATTGAATCGCTATACTTAAATGGTACCGCATGATCCTCTGTACCCCAAATTAATAATACCCGCTTATTTAAATTTTGCAAGCTTTTGTAGCGATCTAAATATGAGATGGTGTCATAATGATATGTTGTAGAAACCAATGCTTTTCTAGTTCCCTTGTATTGCATTTGTACCTTATAATCATTCACCCAATTTGGAAAGTTAGCTGGATATTTAAAGTCTTCTAATTGGCCATTGGCGCGCGCTTCTGAGCTCTTAGCCATCATTTCATCAAATGCTTGTTCAGTAATATTTTTTTTATTCTTTTCTGTTTCTGATGCTGGGTCAATTAATACTAATTTATTAACCAATTTTGGATAAGCTAATGTAAAATTAGCACTCACTATTCCTCCAAAAGAAACACCAATCAAACTAACCGGTTCTTTTATTGACAATCCTTTAATGAGATCAAATATTTGTCGAGAATATACATCTGAAGTATATTCTTTTTTAAGTCTGTCTGAATAACCTCTTCCAAACTCATCATATCTAATTACTAGATATCCTTCTTTTACCAAATTTTCAAAAAAACCGTTCCAAATAAAATATGGAACACTAAAACCATGCACTAAAACAACTACCCCTTTTTTGCCTGTACCCGCTTTTTCATAATGAGTAATGCCATCGCTTAATTTTATAAAACTACCTGCAACACCTTTTCTTGCAGCATCATTCATAATTTTTACTTCGGGATCACTCCATTGGGCATTCACATTTAAAAAAGCAATTACTAATGCAAATGAAACTAGGTATTTATTCATGATTTATTGTTTGATGATCAAATTTATTGTTATTTTGAATGAACAAGAAAAATATATTCAAAATTAATATGGAATTAAAATTATACATGGTTTTACTTGGTGGCAAACCTAAAGGCCGTCATACCGAACAACATGATGTGTTTTTTGGAATTGCCACTTCTTTAAAAGAACTCATTCCACATTTTAATGCATTCTGGCCCGAAGCAAAAGGCAAAATGCATGTGGATGGTTGGAGGGAAATTAAAAATGTAAATGGCTACCAAGTTACTATAGCACCAAAGTATACCTTAAACGAAACGAGTACTGCTCAATTGTTCTTTATAAATTTAGGAGGATATAAAAAAGATGAATTTGAAGAGTTTCACTATAAGTTAGTAATAGCAGAAGAAGATGTAAGCAAGGCTATAAAAGTTGCAAAAGAAACTGCATTTTATAAACATACACATATTGAAGGCGCTCCTTCACATGTTGATGATAAATATGGCATAGATGTAGATGATACATATAAAGTAGCCGATATTTTGCCCGAAAACATGAAGGAAAAGTTGGAAATCTATTTAAAACTATCAAATAGTACCAAAGTTGATCCTTTGCATTTAGGATATTTTAAATTTGAAAATTTATAATCCATTAATATCTAGATAATAAAAATAGATAACCTAATTAAATGAAATTATTGATTTCGATACTTTAAAGGGCTTGTTTGAACCTTATTTTTGAAGAAACTATTAAAATGACTTACTTCTGTAAAGCCAAGCGCATTCGCGATTTCAGAAACATTCCATTCGCTATGTTTTAACATGATTTTCGCTTCTTGTAAAATTCGTTCAGCAATAATATTACTTGTGGTTTTTTCTGTGATTTCTTTAACTGCCCTATTTAAATGATTTACGTGCACATTTAATTGTTTTGCATAATCAGAAGCGGTTCTTAATTTAATTGTTGTATGATTTTCATCTATTGGAAATTGCCTTTCTAAAAGCTCAATAAACATTGTCGAAATTCTTTGAGAAGCAGAAATTTTTGGAGCATCTACCACATTTAAATTTACTTTCATCTGCATAGCAAAATGAAGCAATTCAAAAATTAAATTTCTAAGCAAATCATATTTATGTTGATAATCTGATTTAATTGCATCAAATATTTTATCATAAATAATAGAAATTTTTTGATACTCTTGGTCATTCACTTCTAAAATTGGTAGGCCGCCTGGTTGAAATACCGCATATTGATTTAAGTTACCATACTGATGAAAAAATGCTTGATTAAAAATGCAATAAGCGCCTTCTCTAACATTATTTAAATGCTCCCACTTATATGGTATTTGAGGATTTGAAAAAGATAAGGCTTGATTCTTAACTTCAACAACTTTATCGGCATAATGCACTTTACTATTCCCCCGAACTAACATTATTTTATAAAAATCACGTCTTTTATAAGGAATAGATTGAGGCAAATCGCTGTTTATAGGATCTAATTTAAAAACATTGAAATGCCCGATTTCACTTTTTAAATTCTCGGGAATCCAGTCAAATTTATTTCTATAAAATTCTTCTATGGTTTCAACATTTGTCATGACATAAATCTAAATATAAATTACCATTTTTTAAACTTATTGTTAAAAGCATATATCAATGACGCATTCCATACAAAATTAGGACTCGCAGTGATTTGTGTATTAATTACCTTATTGCCTACTGCAGAAATGGAGAAGGGACAATTTTTCTTAGACAATGTCAATGAAGATGTTACGTAATACCCAGATTTTGTATCCATTTTTAAATAATATACCTGCGGTGTGATTCGCGCATAATACCCATTTGTTAAATTAATATTATTGATGTTAGCATTTAATGTTAAGAAATGTGTATTTCCAGTTGTCCCATAGTCAACACCATGGGAATATAAATAATACATGCCTAAACTCATATTTTTAGTGACTAGATAATTGGGGGCGATTTCAGTAGCCAAATATCTTTGCACTTTACTATAGCTAGTATTGACTCCATTTAAACTAGATTCAATTGATGAAAAAGAAAAGCCAGGGTGCGCTCCTAGCGTAATTTTAAACTTGTCATCATTCACTAATTTATAACGCCACCATAATATAAATGACCAGGGTTTGCCTTCTAATGAAAATCTCATTTCTGGCTCAAAACTTAATTTTTTTCCACCAACTGAAAAATTAAAAATAGTAGCGGGTTTGCCTAAAGAAAAAGTTGGGATAAAAGAAATTCCATTATTAGTTGCGCTAATACTCCCATTTAAATGATACTCTTTTGTAACAGTATCACCAGATTGTGCATTAACTAAAAAATACATCCCCATTAAAAAGGAACTAAATAATAATTTTTTCAAAATAACTTGTTTTATATTCATGCAAAACTAGATACAACAAAGTAGCTTTAAAATGTTTAAACAAACAAATCATTGTATTATTCAACCTATTTTCAAATAGTTACTAATAAATGTTTGAAATTAGCATTTTCTTATTTGATTCAACTCTTTCACTTAATGCTTATTAGTTTTAATTTTAAGCACTAAACAAATTTTATGAAAGCTAAATTCACCATTCTCCTTATTTTAACTTCTATTTTTTCTTTTGGTCAAACTAATAGCGAAAATGAAGTTACAAATTTATCCAAAAGTTTATTTAACTGGGAGGTGCAAAACAATATTGACTCTATCGATAATTTATTACATTCACAATTGGTTGTAGTGAATAGTAAAGGAGAAGCACAATCAAAATTGCAATACTTAGCAACTTTTAAAAGTGGAACAATGACGCACAATAGTATTGAAATTGAAGAAAGTAAAACAACTATATTAAACAATACAGCAATAGTCTCAGGAAAAGGATTTTTTAACATTACAGCAGGTGGAAATAATGTAATTAGACACTTATCATATCTTGAAACCTTTGTTAAAACTAAAGATGGCTGGAAATTACTTGCTTTAAAAGCAAGTGTTATACCTAATTAAAAATATTATTTATAATGACAAATGAAGTTAAAGTAGTTGTGCTGATTGGCGCTGGGTCAATTGGTCAAGCAATTGCCCGAAGAGTGTCTGCAGGTAAGCATATATTAATTTCAGATATTAAAATTGAAAATGCAAAATTAGCTGCTAACACATTATCCGAAGCAGGATTTGAAGTAAGTACTACAATTGTTGACGTAGCATCTAAGGCATCAGTTGATGAATTAACATCAAAAGCTTTAAGTATTGGGAAAGTTGTAGGACTGATTCATGCAGCGGGTGTTTCTCCCTCTCAAGCTTCCCCTGAGACTATTTTAAAAGTGGACTTATTTGGAACTGCCTTGGTACTAGAAGCATTTTGTAATGTTATTGAACAAGGTGGTGCTGGTGTTGTAATAGCATCTCAATCTGGCCATAGATTACCCGCACTTACAATAGAAGAGGATAAAGCATTGGCAACTACTGCTGTAGAGGAACTACTATCGCTGCCATTACTGGATTTAAATAATGTGAAAGATTCCTTACATGCATATCAACTTTCAAAAAGAGGTAATTCATTACGTGTAAGCGCCGAAGCTGTTCGTTGGGGAAAAAGAGGAGCAAGAATTAATGCAATTAGTCCTGGAATTATCATTACCCCTTTAGCTAAAGATGAATTAAACGGACCTAGAGGAGATGGCTATAGAAAAATGATTTCAGCTTCAGCAGTTGGACGAGCAGGCACACCCGATGAAGTTGCAAATGTTGCTGCATTGTTAATGAGTGAACAAGGAGCGTTCATTACAGGAAGCGATTTTCTAATGGATGGCGGAGTAACGGCAGCCTATTTTTATGGGTCGTTGGCAACTATTTAATCGACACTATAAATGATGTGGTGCTCATTTTTTTAATTCAGCTACCCATTACTGGTCACATTCTTTACCCACATACAAATATATGAGCGCTATAAAAGCCGGAATTTACATAAAAAGTACCGCCGACCTAAATGGTAGTTTCTTCGAGCATACAACCATATTTGTGGTTGAACACAATAATGCCGGTAGTTTAGGATTTGTTACTAATAAACACTTTGGAAAGTCGTTGCATGAACTTATTGAATTCAATCAAGCTAAGCCTTTTCCTCTAATGGACGGCGGCCCTGTTGATAGGGAACATTTATTTGTATTGCACAAGCGCCCCGATCTCATTGAAGGGGGTGAACAAGTAGCCAATGGTCTTTATTTGGGTGGCAATATGGAGCAAGTAATAGACTCCATTAATACCCAAAGCATTGCTAAAGAAGATCTTCAACTTTTTATCGGCTATTGCGGATGGGATGCGGGGGAATTGGAGGAGGAATTGAAAGAGGGAAGTTGGACATTGGGTTAATGAACGAGTTGATTTGTAATTCGTTATTTTTCTCGAAACTGAAATGAACCGATTTCAGTCGAATTCAAGGGGTGTTTCCCTCACGCAGAGAATAAAAAAGGGAATGTAGAAACATTCCCCGTTTGTCTAACATCTATGAGACCCCTTTATTTGGGTAATTTACTAACCCAGTTTGAACCACCCTTCAAATAATTTATCTCCAGATAACTGAAATTCTTTTTGACCAACAACTTCATCATTTATTTTTTTTATTAGAGTTATATATCTTCCTTTTTGCAGAAACTGATTATTTACAAAAATGCTAAATTTAATTTCCTTTGGCTGCTTTAAAAATATTTCTTTTGACCACCTATTCCCAACATATTCTTTTATAAATGGTCTTCCATTTTCATCAGTAAACTGTACCTGACCAAATGTTTCAAAACTTATTTCAACAATAAGTTCAACTTTAATCAATGGTAGCGTATCCATTATCCGATTGTTTGGAAATAGATTATAAATATCTTTCACAGAAATGGTTCGGGAGGCCATTTTTAATTTTTTTATTCAATAGTAAATTAGAAAAGAAAAATAACTAGAATATTAATTAGAGATTACCATATTGTTTTTTTTGTTTGCATAGAAACAATTCTTTTAAAAAGTCAAAAACCTCACGCAAAAACAACAAAGGACCCACGATTTAAATGGATGGCCGACTTCGTCGGCATCCCAAGCAGTTTGCCTTACCCAAAGCCTTTCAACTAAACGCTGCGCATTTAGTTGGCTTTTTTAACGCTCATCCGCTCAATCAAGCGAGCTTGTTTCGCGGCTTCGCATTAAAAAAGCCTCTCACTTTCGTGAGAGGCTTTGTAGCGAGACCGGGATTTGAACCCGGGACCTCAGGGTTATGAAGAT
>CAIQQR010000046.1 GCA_903874055.1 uncultured Bacteroidota bacterium
ATAAATTTTATCAAACTGCCAATCCCGATATTATTGACGGGATTATTTTTATCACGTTTTATTTTATACTCACCTGCAGCCGCTTTACTTAAATCACTCACTGCTGCATTAAATCCGCCGTAATAATTTCCTTGCCTGAATGCAGGCTTAATATCATGTTCAATAATATCGCTTGCTATGATATCCGGTATGGCGCCTTCCAATCCATAACCAACTTCTATTCTTATTTTTTTATCATTAATGGCCACCAATATCAATACACCATTGTTTGTTTTTTTATTACCAATTCCCCATTCACGAAAAGTTTTGGTAGCCACGTCTTCAATAGGTTCATCATTTAAGGTAGCTACCGTAACAATGGCAATTTGATTAGATGTGCTATCATCCAATGCCACCAATCTTCTTTCTAAATTTTCTCTGTCGTATGCATCCAATACATTAGCATTATCTACAACCAATCTTGGCGGATTAGGTTTAGGAATACTTTTTTGTGCAAACAGATTGATTGCAGAAAGAAAGAAAAATATTGTAAGAAGTTTTTTCATTTTTTGTCAGGCTGAGTTTATCGAAGCCTTTTTATGGGATCACCTTTCGACAAGCTCAAGGTGATAATTGCATTTTGTAAATCGTCAGCATAAAGTGGACAAAATATAGTCTAAATTAGTAGAGTGTTTCCATCATTAATCATTAAACCAAAAATGACATGGAACAGAAGCCAAAACAATCTACAGAGAACTTCATTAAAGAGATCCGTCGTAAGACAAGGAGACTCTTTTCCTCAGAACAAAAGTTAGTAATCGTAATGGAAGCCCAGCGAGGGGAATACTCCATAGCAGAGCTTTGCCGCAAACATGGTATATCTCAAGCCACTTTTTATAAATGGAATAAAGAGTTTATGGAAGCGGGTAAAAAGCGACTATCTGGCGATACAACAAGAGAAGCTACAAGTGATGAAGTAGCTGAACTACGAAATAAAAATAAGGAGCTTAAGGAACTTGTTGCTGATTTATTGCTTGAAAATAACATACTAAAAAAAAGTATCGACAGGCTGGCTTAAATGAAAAGTATGCTAAGTATATGAAGCTAACAGCACAGGAAAAGCAGGAAGTAATTAAACTAGTGGAGGGTTCGGAGCTAGGCGTTCATCAAACATTACTAAGGCTAGGTATTGCTAAAAGTACTTTTTACAAATGGTATAAGGCTTACTTAGACAAAGGAATGTTAGGATTAGAACCGAGGCCACCCGGTAATCGTAGGCAGTGGAATACCATCCCTGAAGGTGAAAAAAACCTAGTAGTGGAACTTGCTTTAGAATACAGTGATTTATCACCTAGGGAACTAGCTTGTAAGCTAAGTGACACAAGGGGTGTATTCATCTCTGAGTCGAGTGTTTATAGGATATTAAAGTCAAGGGGGTTAATCACTACGCCTAATCATATTTTGCTATCAGCTAGTGACTCCTTTGAGAAGAAAACCATGTTTGTACACGAGATGTGGCAAACGGATTTTACTTACTTTAAAATCATTGGTTGGGGATGGTATTACCTAAGCACTATTATAGATGATTACAGCAGGTACATTGTCCACTGGGAGTTATGCAGCACGATGAA
>CAIQQR010000047.1 GCA_903874055.1 uncultured Bacteroidota bacterium
AAAAAGCGCTGCTCTCATATGGATTTACATGACTTAAAGCGTAGGCAGTTACACTTAATTCAGTATTGGGTATTTGAATTTCTTTCCCAGCCATTAATGGTTGGTAAATATATTTATTTAAAATTGGTTTTTCTCCTTCACTAGCAAAGTTGGCCCAGCTTTTCCAGGTAAAATAGTTATTCTTTAACACATCAATTACTGAAGGAAAAGCATAAATAGGTTTGGCAATATCATTAGGTGCGTTTAAAACTAAGCCTGCTAAGTGATCTAAATGTCCGTGAGAAATAAAGTAAGCCTTAATATATTTTTTCTGAATCTCCTCTGCGCTGTTATCTGAAAATGATTTTTTTTCAATGGCTTTTTGAATTCCTGTATAAATGGTACCTGCATCTAATGAAATATAATTAGTTGTTCCATTTGCAGACACTAAATAAGCCGAAAGATTGGACTCGTCTAAACCGCCCTTCACGCCTAGCGGAATGATGGAGAAGCCGCTTTTTAAATTTTGTGATTGCGCTTTTGAAACTATCAAGCTAAAGCAAAAAAGTATGGTTAAATATTTTTTCAAAATCATATCATTTATGTATAGGCAGTAAAATTAAATTATTTATCTTTAGAATAACCACTATGAGAACAATATATCATCTAATCTTAACCTTTACAATACTAAGTGCTGTAAATAGCTTTGGTCAAGTTGATAGTATTCACCAAGCATCTATGTTTGCAGGCCATCCCAACAGAATTAAGCAATTGGACAGCCTAATTCAAAATGCAAGTAATCTTGCATTAAATACAACAGACTACCAACAAGAATTAAAAACAGCATTTGAAACTGGCCAAAATACAGACTCATTACTATCAAGTGTGGCTGTTCGTTTTTTCACGCATTTAGCTTATGGAAACAATCCCCCAAAACTTGAATTCAACGGAGCTAAATTTAAAATGGATGCCTTTGATGTTCCTTTGCTAGTAAAAAAATATGTTGAACGAGATGCAATGAATGCACTGGTTCAATATTTTACAAAATCATCCAAGGAGGTTGGTTTAATATTAGATTCTTTAAAGATGAATCAACGAAAAGCCAAACCCAATTTGGAGAAGATTCAAATTTTACAAAAAGCGGCTAATGAATATCGATGGCTTACTGCAATACGCAAAACGAATAGATTTATTTTAGTTAACATCCCCTCTGCACAATTAAAAGCCTATGATAGTAATAAGCTTATATTATCTATGCGAGTTATTGTGGGCAAAGCTAAAACACAGACTAATACTTTGTCATCTCAAATTAACAAGGTTGTTTTAAATCCATATTGGATGGTGCCTAAAAGTATTATTCAAAATGAAATGTTTGCTAAATTTAAAGAAGACAAAAATTACTTTACCAAAAATGGATTTACTGTTATTAATAGTGAATATGTAAATGTAGATCCTATCACCATAGATATAAAAAAATATTCAAAAGATAACTTCCCTTTTATAGTGAGACAAGGCACTGGCTTTGATAATTCCTTAGGGTTATTAAAGATTGAATTTGATAGCCCTTCTGCAATTTATTTACACGACACCCCCGAAAAAGATTTGTTTACAAATGCTAATCGCTTTTATAGTCATGGTTGTATAAGAATGGAAAAGCCCATAGATATTGGTAAGTGGCTTTTGCAAAATAATCGTATTGCAATTGACACTTTTGATTTTAATCAGCCTGAAAAATACAATAAGCCAAGACCCATTCCTGTAACTATTCCAACACAAGTACTCATTTGGTATAGTTTAATTGATTTTGATAAAAAGGGAGCCCTTAAGTTTTACAAAAATATTTATTCTATTAATTAGTCAATAACAAGCTCTAAAAATGTATTGTAGAATTTATAAATAAATGTGTAGTCATTATTATTTTTTAATGTATCATACATATTCATCAATTCATTTTCTTTAATTAATAAAGATGCTTTTGTAAATAGAGATTGATGCGCCTTGATCCAAGTTATTTTTTCTTCGTGAAAATTTTTATCAATCATTGCGTTTTCGCATTCAATATTGATAGTCCTCACATTGTAGATGTTCATTAGGTGTCTAATGAATTTAAAATATCGGTTGAACTTACTTTTAGTGCTAAAGCAATTTTATATATCTGGAAAAGACTTGTATTTATTTTACCAAGTTCAATTCTGCTTAACTGTGTGTAATCCATATCGGCCTTAAATGCCAAATTCTCTAGGGTAAGTTGGTTATCAGTTCTTAATTTTCGGATGCGTATCCCAATTAGCTTAATGACCATATCTTTATCGTGAGACATCTTGCAAATTTGTATTATTAAGCTCGGCTATTCAATGGCATATATGCCATTTTTGATACATGGCAGATATGTAATAATTTTGTATTCTTAAAAATAAACAGAAGAGAAAAACGAATAGGAAGGATAAAAAACTGATGTAAGAAATCTCTAGAGAATGTTTAATAACTAATTAAAGGTAAATCTAATATTGATTTATAATTTACATTTGGCTAAACAATAACATATGCAAAATCATTTATATCCATGTCTTTGGTTTGATGGTCAAATCAAGGAAGCCACTCGGTTTTATTGTTCTTTATTCCCTAATTCCAAAATAGTAGCCGAGAATAATATTATCACAATGTTTGAAATTGAAGGAACCACTGTTAAACTTTTAAATGGAGGCGCCCTATTTAAAAAGAATCCTGCAATTTCATTTTATGTGAAATGTGACAATATGGAAGAAATTAAAAATTTATGGGCTTCATTATCCGAAGGGGGTAAAATTATGATGAACTTAGATAAATATCCTTGGGCTGAACAATATGGTTGGGTAGAAGATAAATATGGAATGACCTGGCAGTTATCAATAAAAAACAAATTGGAGGGAGAACAAAAAATTATTCTAAGTTTTTTATTTACAAACGAAGTTTTTGGCAAAGCTGATGAAGCAATAAAATATTATACCAGCATTTTTACAGAAAGTAAAATAATGTATACTGATTATTACAAACCCGAAGAAGCTCCATTTGCTGGAAAATTAAAATTTGCTAGTTTTCAATTAAACAATCAGCAATTAGCAGCAATGGATGGCCCAGGCAATCATGCATTTCAATTTAATGAAGGATTGTCATTTGTTGTGGAATGTAATGGTCAAGATGAAGTAGATTACTTTTGGGATAAGTTAAGCGAAGGTGGACACGAAGGCCAATGTGGTTGGCTAAAAGATAAGTTTGGTGTTTCTTGGCAAATTATTCCAAACGAATTAAACAAATTAATGAGTGATCCTGGCACAGCCGAAAAAGCCCGCTCAGCATTTATGAAAATGCGCAAGTTTATTATTAAAGATTTGTACTAATGTTCCTTTAGCACTATATCTGCATTCGCAGGTTTTGCTGCGCCTCTATGACAAGTATTACATGTAATTGCTTGGATAGTAGCAGTGTCAGCATGAGCAATGGTTGACATGTATTTTTCATTCATATCTCTTGTCATTCTAATCATGGCTCTTGCAATTTCTTTTTTAGGATTAGCGTCACTTGCCAAATCTCTTGGAGTACCAGGAGGGGTTTGAACATGACAGTAATTACACTTTACCCCAAGCGCTACTTTAAAAACATCCATTTCATGATCTACTTGTCTATAAGTCATGGTTTTAGGAAAAGCTTTAATATTTTTTAGTTCAGGATCAGGCGGCATTGCTTTAAAAGATTGGCTTAAAAATGCAATTGCAATCACAATCATGCTAACTACTAGGTATTTTAAATGTTTCATCTAGGCTTATTTTGTGCTATGAATTTAAGAAATTTTTTCCTGATTCCAATTAAGTTTTTAAAACTTTTTCAAAAGCTAATCTTGAAGCACCACTAAAAAAAATATCTCCACAAAAACTATAATTTAATTTTTCTAAAATTCTAAGCATAGGAAGATTGTCAAAATTAGTATCCACCTTTATGCTAAATATGTTTTTCTGTATACAAAATGCTTCAATCAATAAAAATAATTGAGTTGCAATTCCTTTCCCTTTGTAACCCTCTTCGGTAGCAACACGATGTACCACTACACAGTCATCATTTGAAAGCCATTTACCTTTAATGTCAATATAAGTTTGCTCAATACCAAATATAATGGCTGCATAAGCAATTACTTTATTTTCACTCACTAATACATATCCATTGCCATTTTGAATATCATCTTTAACTGTTTGTTCGTTTGGGTAGCCGTTTTGCCATTGATCGCTACCATCTTTTTTTCTTTGCGCAATTGCTTGTTGCAAAATTCTCCAAATTATTTCGACATCTTCTATTTTTGCCAACCTTAATTCCATACGTTTATTTTTAATAATAAATTACCACCATGATTAATAATTTCATGCTTATAAAATTAATCAAAAAACTTATTGTAAACAATTGTTGACCATAATGCTGTTTTTATTAAACACTATTGTATTAATTGGAGTTTGTACATTATTTTCATACCTAAATTTAATAAATGGCTGTTTTAATTTTTCTATTGCTGCATTGGTATCTATCTCTATTTGGTCAAACATTTTATCTTCATCGATACGCTGCTCATAAAATGTTTACGATGTCACCTTTTTGGGAAAAATTTTGGTATATGTTTACATGGATCACACAGGGCTCCTCTTATTTAAATGCCCGCGCCTATGCAATTTTACATAGAATGCACCATGCGTATAGTGATACTGAGCAGGACCCGCATACCCCTCACTTTTTTAAAGAAGCATTTACTATGATGATGCACACTCGAGAAGTATATAATGGAGTACTGACAGGCACATTACATGTAGAGCCTAAGTTTGATAAAAATTTTCCTGAATATCCAACTATTGATAAAATTGCTGATCATAATATCACTAGATTATTTTTTGCTGGTTTATACATCACATTTTATATTGTATTTGCAACGCATTGGTGGATGTTCTTGTTATTGCCTATACATTTTTTAATAGGGCCAATACAAGGAGCAATTGTGAATTGGGCGGGACATAAATACGGATATCGTAATTTTCCAGAAGAAAAGGATCAATCTAAAAATACTTTGATTATTGATTTTTTAATGTTAGGTGAATTATTCCAAAACAATCATCATCATGCAGGCGCTAGACCTAATTTTGCAGCAAAATGGTGGGAGTTTGATCCAGTTTATCCAGTTATCAAATTTTTTGATAAATTAGGTATGATAAAACTTATTCCATTGAAATACTAGTTAATGTAAACATACCAATTATTAATTAAGACCAACCACACCATTAATTATTCTATATCTTTTACATATTTAGCAGGCACTCCTGCTACAATAGTATTAGTTGGAACATCTTTTGTAACAACCGAGCTAGCAGCAACCACTGCGTTTTCTCCAATTGTAATACCCGGTAAAATGGTAGATGCAGCACCAATCCAAGCATTGCGTTTAATATGTATTGGTTTGCATACTAATGACTTTCTTTTATTTGGATCTAATGGATGACTTTCAGTAATTAAATTCACTTTTGGACCTATAAGCACATCATCTTCGATAGTGATTCCTCCAATATCCAAAAAGGAACAAGCATGATTTATGAATACATTTTTCCCTATAGTAGTATGTTT
>CAIQQR010000048.1 GCA_903874055.1 uncultured Bacteroidota bacterium
ATCCTTATATGGATGGCAATGGTAGAATGGGAAGATTCATTATGAATTTAATGCTTGCATCTGGAGGATATCCATGGACAGTGATACCGGTTCAACAAAGAAGTAAGTATATGAAATCATTAGAAGAGGCAAGTGTGCATTTAAATATTTTACCTTTTGTAGACTTCTTAAGTCATTTGGTGAATGAGAGCATGCAAGGAAAACCAGTTGCTAGTATTTCCTGAAATAAAGACATGTTTGGTATAATTAAGTACACTATTTCCCCAACTTCCCAATCTCCCCCGGTCCCAATAACCGCATATGATCCAATAGATCCACCAAGGCCATGGTCTTTTTAGTTTTCATATCTGCTAAGCCTTGTATAATAGTGTAGGAATCTTTTAATAAGTAAAACACATTCGTACTTAGGTTTACTGTTTTTTCTTTTTCAGTATTGGGAAGTAAAATTTGCTCCTTGTAAATATTTTCAATTTCTTGTAGTTGCTTTGTGTAAACATAAATACATTGTTTAGCAGCAATAGGCTCAACACGCTTTTTAATTTCTTGATTGCTTTGCATCGTATTTTGTAATAAAATAGGTTGTTGCAAGCACCAAGCATTTAACAGTCTTAACCTTCTTGGACTATTGGCGGTTATCATATCGGTACTGAGTCCATAAATTAAGCCATCTATTTTATAGCGTAAGGTATTATATACGGCTTGTGCACTATCGCGCATACTATTATTAAGTTCGGTAGTATGTGTTGCATCACTCTTTTTAATGGCATTACTTATATATACTTCCGAACTATATTTTATTTCAATTAAACGATTGATAAAATCCTGCTGCCCATGTGCAGCAGGAAATATAAATAGTAACGAGAGCGCAATTGTTATTCTTTTCATATTTTGAATTTGTATTTATAAAAAGAAGTTTCTGTTTTCTAACAATCCTTCGGTTTGTGGATTTTGATCATAGCCATTATGTGCTAAATCGTTATTTACTAAATTGATGATTAAATCCATGGGTTTACTATTCCCATATTCCACTAGGTTTTTTATTAAGTAATATGTGAACGCTCCATTATACCTTTTGTTAATAAATGCATCGGCACTTAATTCATTGGAGGCGCAAGCACTTAACAAAGCTCCATTAAGTGGGGTAGTAATGGGTAGAGTAATGGGTACAGCAGTGCCTTTATCTAATTTGCTATGTTGTATTGCTGCATTATGATACACTTCCTTTGCCCCCATATAGTAGCGATATTGATTCTCCAAGGGCAATTTGGGGTCGCGTGATAAGTCCTCGGCATGGCAGGAGTCCGATATCCATATAAAATGCACTCCCTTTGGGATACCTACAAACAATCTGGCAAAGTCCTTGTCTCTTAATATGGTCTCATCCATTCCATTAAAATCATAGGGACAAATTACCTCGTCCAACCCATCCTGCTCTAAATTTTCGTATAATGTAGGCACCTGTGCGCCATGTCCACTATAATGAAACAATAATTGATCACCTGACTGCGCTCCTTCCATTAGCCATTTTAATTGTGTCACAATACCTTTTTTAGTTGCATCTTGATTGGTTAATTTTTTGATATTTTCCTTTTGATACACTTTACTGTTTTCAGTGATAAAATGTTCCATATCTAAAATATCATTCACGCATCCCCTTAATTCATTACGGGAATCGGGGTACTTATTAATACCCACTAATAGTGCTTTGTTTTTCATAAAAATTAATTTTGTTTATTGAATGTATAATTAAAATAGTCCATTTCAATTATTAATTATACTTTCATATTAACATTGAAAACGCTTATGTAGAAAGGATTCTAGAGAAATATGAAAAATACAGAACACAACTCAACTGGGTATTTGTTTACTGCTTTTTTCTAATTCGAAAACATGCTAAAATAATTTTATGAAAAATAATAACACTGCTAATTTGTTTAAAAGTTTTTTGCTTTTTTGTATTGCGTTTGTACTTTTAATAACCACTGCGCCTATTGGTTTTTTTTACGCGCTTGTACGACAAATCATTTTTGAGAAAGTAAAAACACTCAGTATATTTTTTACCGAAGTGGCTTTAGTGTTAGATGAAGCTGGTAATGTGGTGATGCAACATTTATTAAATGATACCTTGCTTATTAAAAACAAAAACACCTATTACTTTGGGAATAAAAAAGAAACCATCAGCAGTGTAATTGGTAAAAACTCCCTTACGGGTACCTTGGCCCCGCTTGGCAAAGCTTTAAATTCATTTCTCAATTTTATTGATAAAGGCCATACCCTTAACTCCATCATCTACGATGTAAAACGCTGGGAGGAGGAAAATGCGCTGTAATTGGGTATGTTTTGCCTTTAAATAGTTAACTTTAGACTATTAATCCCCCCATTTTTTAATACCTTTATATGGTAAATTTGGTTCAGCCATTTTTGCCCTAACTTATTCATTTTCTGTGACTAAGCAAGGCGAAGCCATGAAAAAAATTAATATGTTTTATAATTATCCGCTCTTTAGCAAAACAAAGCTTTTGAAATATGGTTTTGCTACCATGTTTATTTGCTTTTTGCTATCCTCTTGTATAAAATCGGGGTACACCGAACAAATAGTGTACAATAGCAACTTTACATTAGGGGATACTGCTAATTTAAAGGGTGCTATTTTATGGAATTGGAACAATCAAAAACTAATTGGTCGCTATAACAAAGGTGGTTTTGAATTAAACCTTTCCAATTTACCAAAACATACCGCTATAGAAATTACCGCTGTTCCTTACTTTCATGACAGTTGGGATGGTAGTACCAATGTAGGTGGAATTGATGGTCCAGATATTTGGCAAATGTATGCCGACGGAGCTTTGTTAGTTAATTCTACATTTTCTAATTCACCTTGTAATAGTATGTATTGCTTACAACAATCTTATCCATTGCCCTATAGTGCCATTAACAATCCACCAATGACAGGTGCTATACAAGTGTTACCAGGCGTGGGGCATTGTAGTGCAATAGATGCAACAAGCGTTTATAAAATTGTAAAAACAATTTCTCATACTAGTAGTAATCTTAAAATTAGTTTTCATGATTATTTAGTGCAAACCAATGCGCCTGATATTTGTGACGAGTCCTGGTCCATGAGTAGTTTGATAGTCAAAGTAATTAATACGCCTTAATTAATATTTTTTGAAATTAAATATTCCTGCCATTGGGCAGTTTACAGCCTTATTAATTTTAAACATTACCAATGCTTTGTTTCAACTATTGGTAATTCCTTTATTAATTCATAATACCAATTTGGTGGGTACTTATTTTTTAGTACTTTCCTTTGGAGTGTTGGCTAGTATTTTTATAAATTTTGGTACAGGGCAAACGGCAGTAGTAGAAGTGCGTCAAGCAAATAACAATACGCAAGCCTATCCACAAATAGCAGCTAATACAATTAGCTTACGCTTCCTGGCCTTATTATTTGCATTAGTAGTTTGCTGCACTTTACCATTGTTAGTAAACAACGGTTGGATTTATTTATGTGCAATTCCATTATTAATTTCAGAATGCATTAATCCGCAATATTTTTTAATTGCTACTTATAATGTGAGACAATATAGTTTACTAAATGCTACGATGCGCATTTTGGTTTTTATTGGAATTTATATTTTTCGTTCACGTAATCATTTAATTGAAATTGCTTTAACCTTATCGGGCACCGGTGTTTTGATATTGCATTTAAAATATTTGAATCAAGCTTTTTTTATAAAAAAATTATACAGCCATTTACCCAATTTTCAAAAGATCAAACAATTAATGAAAGCGCAAGCCTTAGTGTTGGGTAATGGTTTAACAGTGCACTTGCAACAATCCCTGTTTTTATTTGCACTTCCTATTTTTGTTACACCCTTGTTTTTATCGGCATATGGTTTAATAGATAAATTAATTTCAAGTGGAAGGATGATGGTGAATGCTTATAGCGCTGCTGTTATGCCACATGCTGCAGGAACACATTTACAAGGTAAAGACCAATGGAAGCAATTAAAAAATCAACAAAATAAAATTTTGGCTGTACTATGTGTATTAGCTGGCGTAGTTTTATACTTTTTCCCAGAACAAATACTATCTATTTTATTATGGGGTAAGCACAATACCAATGCCGACTTTTTTGATCAAGCAACCGCGTTGTTAAAATTAATTGCACCAGTGCCCTTACTTATTGCTTTAAACGTTTTGAATGTTGCTGAACTAATTTTAGAAAAAAAATACTTAGCTTATTTCATTGCTGGTGTTTTGGTTTTATTAGTAGCAATTTTATTTGTAGTGTTTATGTATTTAGGTCTTCCTATTAAAGTGGCGGGTTATTATCCTATCATAATTGAAGGAAGTTGCTTACTTATTTATTTTTTAATTTTAAAAGGACTCAAAAATGGCAAAAACTAAATTTGCTTTATTAGTCCTTTTTGCTATGCAACTATACGCTGGGCAATTATGTGTTGCTCAAAATTCATTTTATCAAGTGTCTACTTTTAAAACAGCTTTAGGCAATGACACCCTTACAATAGCACCACTTCCCTTTAAAACCATTTTACAATCTATTGGTGATCATCCTTATGATTGGAATGAAGGTGCTATGATTCCTGCAAAAGGCTATCAGCAGTATTTGAATGGCGGCGTAAATTTAAAATGGAAAAACTTTGAGTTGCAATTAGCGCCAGAACTTGTTATGGCACAAAACTTAGTATATGAAGGTTTTAGTGAAAGGCAAGAATTAGTGCATTGGAAAGACTACTATCGTTTTTATAATTTTATTGAAGAGCCCGAAAGAATGGGCAATGGTCAGTACACAAAATTATTAGGGGGTCAATCTTTTTTTAAATACCATTACAAAAATACTGCAATACAATTTTCTACAGCTAACAAATGGTGGGGTCCTGCTTTTAGAAACGCATTAATACTTTCTAATAATGCTGCAGGCTTTCCGCATATTAGTGTTTCAAATGAAAAGCCTGTTGCTACTAACCTGGGTAAGTTTAATTATGAATTAATTTGGGGTTCTTTAATTAATGCAAACTATCCTCCTCCTGGTTCTTATTTAAAATACAATGGTGAAGCTATTTATTATCCTAAAGAAAACTGGACGCGTGCTTTTCAGGCAATGCATGTTAATTATATTCCTAAGTGGTTTCCTAATTTAACATTGGGCTTAGAACAATCCTTTATGCAATACGAACGCAACTTAAATGGATTGGGTAATTATATTCCTATTAAAAATATTTTTTATCGCCTGCCCGACGACAATCCTGTTCAACCTATTATCTTAACTGCGTTTTATTTTAATTATGAATTCCCTCAAGTGAATGCTAAAATGTATGGTGAGTTTGGTTGGAATTTAAATAGAACTACTTTTCGCAATTGGTTATTACAACCCGATAAAGGCATGGCCAATGTGTTAGGCTTTAGTAAAATAATTTCTACCAATCATAATTACAATTGGGAATTTAAAGCCGAGATGGCTAATTTACAATTGCTTACTGTTGCCGAACAATTTACCAATACTGCACCTACTTCTTGGTACTTGGGTACCTATGTGCGCCAGGGCTATACCAACGATGGTAAAATTATGGGCGCGGGTGTTGGACCAGGAGGCACTTCTCAAACTATTGAATTAAATTGGCGCAAAGGAAAAAATAGAATTGGTTTAAGTGGTGAGCGTCGTTTGCATAACGATGATTTTTTAGTTTACTCTTACACGAACTCTGGCGACTTTCGTCGTTTTTATGTTGACTTTGCAACCACATTAAAAATAGATTGGACATTTAATAAATTGGAATTGGGCCCGCGTATTAGTTATATTCAATCCAATAATTACAACTGGAATTTGTTTCAACCTCAGGAAGTATATTTTATTCCGGGCATGGACAAACAACAATTTATTGGCAAACTTAATTTAACCTATCATTTTTAATGAGTAAGCAGCTTGCCATTGTAATTGTGAATTGGAATAGCTTTGAACTAACAAAGGACACATTATGTTCTTTGCAAAATACGAGCTTTAAAAATTATGATTGTATTGTGGTTGACAATGGCTCTGATGACGGATCGGGTATTGAATTAAAAAATACTTTTCCCGAAATTATTTTACTTACATCTACCACCAACAATGGTTTTACTGGTGGCAATAATATGGGAATGGATTACGCTTTAAGCAATGGTTACGAATACATCATGATGTTAAATAATGATGTGGAAGTTGAATCGGGATTTTTAGAACCCCTTGTTCAAAAGTTAAATAACAATCCTTCCATTGGTGCAGTACAACCACTAATATATTTTCACCACGATAAAAACCTAATCTGGAATGCAGGTAGTAAATATTTATCTTGGATCGGTTTACCTTTA
>CAIQQR010000049.1 GCA_903874055.1 uncultured Bacteroidota bacterium
ATACTTAGGCCCTAATGGCACCGTAGCCAAAATTACGAACGGCATGAATTGTCAAAACTGCCATTTAAATGCAGGTAATCAACCCTGGGGCAATAATTACGGTGCCGTTTATTCCACTTATCCAAAATACAGAGATAGAAGTGGCCGTATTGAATCCATTTATAAACGAGTTTCCGATTGTATGGAGCGTAGTTTAAATGGAAAAGCACTAGATAGTAATAGTAAAGAATTTACTGCGATTTATGCTTATATAAAATATTTAGGCAGGGATGTTGCAAAAAATACAAAGCCTTATGGAAGTGGCATAGAAAAAATAGAATTATTAGAAAGGTCTGCCGATCCTCAAAAAGGACAAATTATTTATACATCAAAATGTCAAATTTGTCATGGAAATAATGGTCAAGGTCAACTACTTGCTAACAATCAGGAATATGCTTATCCTCCTGTTTGGGGCGAACATAGTTATAATGATGGAGCAGGACTATTTCGAATAAGTAACTTGGCAGGTTATATTAAAAACAATATGCCTTTTTTACAAACCTCTCATGAAAATCCTGTTTTATCTGATGAGCAATGTTGGGACTTAGCCTCCTATATTAATAGTAAACCACGTCCTCATATGAATCAATCAATGGACTGGCCAAACATTAAAAAGAAACCATTTGATTATCCATTTGGTCCTTATGCAGATAGCTTTAGTGAAGAAGAACATAAGTTTGGCCCCTTTCAACTTATTATAAAAAATAGTTCAGTAAAATAATATTATCAATCGGATTGCTGGAACGAAGATAAAAGCTACGTTAACATTTTGCATTTCACAAAGTATTGTTAAGGCTTAAACCACTTTGAATTTGTTTTGTCATAAGTTTATATTAAGCTTAATTTTAATCACATTTATGAAAAAACAATTTAAAATTTCTGTATTCATTTTTTTTCTAATAAGTATTGTTGTTAGCTGTACAAAGATAGATTTAGCAACAGTCAATTTGGGAACAGTTAATACAGCTATGAATGCGATAGTAGACCCTTTTGCAGCAACCAGAGCAGCCTTTGGAACTAATATTGACTTTACAAATTTGAGTAATTACGCCAATCAAGGGAAGCCTGCGTATATTAATAATGATAATACAGGAACAGATACCATTAAAGACAATAAAGCTACTTTAGGCAGAATTTTATTTTATGACAAAAATTTAAGTGTCAATAATACAGTAGCTTGTGCAAGTTGCCATAAACAAGCATTTGCGTTTAGCGATACATCATTAGTGAGTGATGGCGTGTTTGGAGGCGTTACCGCAAGACATGCCATGCGTTTAATCAATGCAAGATTTGCCAATGAAGCAAAGTTTTTTTGGAATGAAAGAGCAGCTAGTTTAGAAATTCAAACTACCATGCCAATTCAAGACCATGCCGAAATGGGTTTTAGTGGGGTGAACGGTCGTGGTACAATTGACACACTACTTAATAAATTATCAAAAATTAATTATTACAAAGAAATCTTTAAAGTCATCTACGGCGATACCCTGGTGACACAAACAAGATTACAGGAATCACTTGCACAATTTGTAAGAAGCATTCAATCTTTTGATTCAAAATACGATAGTGGTAGAGCAAGAGTAAATAATGATGGGGTTGCGTTTCCTAATTTTACCGCTACTGAAAATGCTGGTAAGAATTTATATTTAACTCCTCCTGTATTTGATGGCAACGGAAATCGTATAGCCGGTGGCGTTGGTTGCAATGGATGTCATAGAGCACCTGAATTTGACATTGACCCAAATAGCAAAAACAACGGGATTGTTGGTATCATAGGAAGCACGTCCATTGAAACCAATGATACTAGGGCTCCTTCATTAAGAGATTTAGTTAAAGCCGATGGAACGCCTAATAGCAAAATGATGCATACAGGTCAGTTCACAACAGTTGCAGGAGTGCTAGGACATTATAACAATATACCTAATAACCCAGCTAATAATAATTTAGATGGAAAATTAAGAGCAGATGGAGTAGGTAATAAATTAAGATTAACGCCAACCGAAACTGCACAATTAATTGCATTTATTCAAACCTTAGGTGGAACCAATGTTTATGTTGATAAAAAATGGTCCAATCCATTCTTAAGCCAATAGCTTATTGATTTTTGTATACTCGAACTAAATCCAAGTGATTAATTGGAGAAACAATCATTGGAACTGCCTCTACAATTACGTCACTTTTTTCTAGTCCAAATGCTTTTTCATCGCTCTGACCAAGATGCTTTAATTGGAAATATCCCCTTAACAATAAACTATCTCGCAATGCAAATTCGTTTTCGATGGAGAGGAATTTTTCAATAACCACAAATTTAAAGTCCGGCTCAGCATTATACTTGGTACTTCCATCTGGGCGGATATGTAAATTCAATTCTTGTTTTGCCACTAATTCCTGTACGATTCTTTTAAAATAAATTTCAGTTTTTGGTTGAATTCTAAAACCTAAATTAATATTTACTTTTATTACTTTATCATCCACCAATTCCGAAACATCGTAATTCATAGTAAATGGTTCTTCGGTACGGTTAATGTGTAAAAACCAATACACATCTGCACGCTTTGGCTTTTTAGCAAAAATTGATTTTATAATTTTTTCTTCAATCTGACCTCTACTATTTGCCTTGGTTAAATAAATTAAATGCGTAGAGAATTTTTCAATTGCATCATCCTGACTTAACTCAATCAGTTGTTCAGTATACTTTCCAATTTCTACAAATTTTACCAACTTATTATTGATTTTTCGAGCATAGTACCAAACATACATGGTCAAGAAAATAAATAATTCAAAAAATAAGAACATCCATCTTTCCTTAATTTTTGCAACATTTGCAATAAAGAATGATATTTCGACAATTGCAAATAGCCCAATTACTAGTGTTACATAAATTTGATCCCACTTTAATCTATACTTTAAATAGAAATTCAAAAGAATGGTAGTCATCATCATAGCAACGGTAATAGAAAAACCATAAGCAGCTTGCATCGCCATAGATGTTTTAAAATAAACAATCATTAATATACAACCGAACCATAAAATACTATTAACACTTGGTATGTAAATTTGTCCTTTAATATCCGATGGTTGACGAACAGTAACTCTCGGCCAAAAGTTTAGATTCATTGCCTCACTCACCAAGGTAAATGATCCACTAATTAATGCTTGAGAAGCAATAATGGTTGCAGCAGTCGCGATGATTACACTTGGTAATAAAAACCAGTGGGGAATCATTTCAAAAAAAGGATTTAAGCCATGCAATGTGGCATTATTTATTTCATCTAAACTTTTAAACTTCATAATCCATGCTGCTTGACCAATATAATTAATGGTTAAACTTAATTTTACAAATACCCATGTTAAACGAATATTTTTAATACCACAATGTCCTAAGTCACTATATAAAGCCTCTGCCCCTGTAGTGGCTAAAAACACTGCACCCAATAACCAAAAGCCTTTGGGATACTTCACTAATAATTCATATCCATAGTAAGGATTTAAAATTTTAAGAATGGATGGATTTTGAAAAACATAGCTTGCTCCAAAGATTAAAATCATAAAAAACCACAACGCCATAACAGGACCAAATAATTTACCTATTTGATGCGTACCAAATCTTTGAAAAAAGAATAAAGCCGAAATAATAGCAACAGTAATGCCAATCGTGAGCGCATTCCCAGGCACAATAATTTTTTCCAACCCATTTACGGCATTTAATCCTTCAATTGCCGAAGAAACAGAAATAGGTGGAGTAATAATACCATCAGCAAGCAAAGTAGTGGCTCCCAATATGGTAATGATTGCTAAGCCTTTACTATATCTCTTAACCAGTGCAAACAAAGAGAATACGCCCCCTTCACCATGGTTGTCCGCTCTTAAGGTTAACCAGATATATTTAACAGTAGTTTGAAAAAAGAGGGTCCAAAATATTAAACAAACACCTCCAAATACCAAAATTTCATCAATTTTTCTATCCCCTACTACTGCACTTAGTACATATAAAGGGCTTGTTCCTATGTCTCCGTATATTATTCCTAATGCTACTAAAAGGGTTGCAATGGTTACTTTGTTATTAACCGAATGATGATTATCCATCTTATTAATTTAGGGCACAAAGGTTTACTATTATGCATCACTAAATAATAAATTAAACAAGTAGAATATAAAGATTTTATAAAGATGGGATTGTAACAACCCAAAAACAGCTAAATGAACCTATAACCCACTCCACTTTCCGTGATAATATGCACTGGTTTATTAGGATTTTGTTCAATTTTTTTTCGAATGGTCCCTACAAAAACTCTTAAGTATTGTGTATCGGATTGATAACCTACTCCCCAAATATCTTTTAAAATAAACTGATGTGTCAATACTCTTCCTGCATTTTTTGCAAATAAAATAAGCAGCTTATATTCTGTTGCAGTAAGTTTAACAGGTTCATTATTCACTAGAATCATTCTAGCCAATAAATCAATTTGTAAATCATTAAATGACAAAACTGTTTTATTATCTTCCACTTTATTTCTATTTAAACAAGCTCTTATTCTTGCCAATAATTCATTTGTTCTAAAAGGTTTTGTAATAAAATCACTCGCCCCGTTGTCTAACGCTTTTACAATTTCCTCTTCATTGTCAAGAACAGAAATCATAATGATAGATTGATTATACCAATTTTTTAGTTCTACTAATAAGTCCTGTCCACTCTTATCTGGCAAACCAATATCTAGCAATATTAAATCTGGTGGATGATTGGCAGCCATTTGCAATCCCATTTCTGCTGTTTCAGCTTGTTTTACTTTATAGCCCTGACTTTCCAAATTAATTTCAAGTAGTTTTCTTATTTGTGGTTCATCATCAATGATGAGTATTTCTTCTTTATTCATTATTAATATTATTTAAGTAAGAAAATTCAGCAGGCAATTTAATAATAAATTGTGCGCCTTCATTTTCTATTGACTTTAATTCAATATTCCCATTATGCGCTTCTACAAATCCTTTTGCAATGGACAATCCTAAACCCGATCCCCCTGTTTTATGATGTGGTAATCTATAAAACATATTAAAAACATAAGGAAGTTCATTTGCAGGAAAACCAGGCCCATTGTCGATTATCTCCAATTGACAAAAATTATCAATTATTTGTACTTCAATTTTTATAGTTGTGCCAATGGGTGTATATCTAATAGCGTTATGAATTAAATTATACAAAACCTGCTCCATTAAGAGGCTATCGATTTTTATGAATGGTAATTTTTCATTGGAGTGAAATGCTATTTGATACCCCTTGGATTGATCATCTAATTTTGAAAGTACAATATGAATTACTTCATTAATATCTGTCCAATCTAATTTTAATTTTATACTTCCCGATTCAAGGCGACTCATATTTAATAAATTCTCCACCTCTTTATTTAATCTCAATCCTGCAATTTCAATTTGATTGATTAATTCTTTTTTATTAGTATCACTTAACTCCATGTTATGATCTTTAATAGTATCCACTGCGCCAATAATTGCAGCTATAGGCGTCTTTAGCTCATGTGATAAGGAATTAAGTAAGGTATTATAAAGTTGAATTGATTTTTCTTTGTCCTCTTTATCACGATTAATTTTCTCCGTTTCTTTTATTTTAAAACTTAAAGTAGTGTGCACTAATGCAATAATAAAATACATTAAAAACATTAACCCATCTTCTCCGTTTGCAATGTGAAATGTAAACAATGGGGGGATGAAAAAAAAGTTCCAGATTAAGGCACTTAAAATGGAAGAAATGAGAACGGTTTTAATATCAAAAATTAAAGCGAATAACGAAACCACCATTAACAAGACAAGTGCAGGAATGCGATAACCCCAAATGGGTACGGAGTAAAACAATAAAATGGCCACTCCAAATATGAGCAAAACACTTATTGGCAGTTGAAAGCGTTTTAAAAAAAAGTCTCTTTTTGAAGAAAGTAAATCCATAGGCGAAAGTTAAATCAAAACTAGACTGAATAATATAAAGAAGATGTAAAAATTTACTTAGTACTTTTGATGATTCAATTTACCTATATGTCTATTTTATTTTCGCCACTTACCTTAAAATCGGTGACGCTAAAAAACAGAATTGCCATTTCTCCAATGTGCCAGTATTCAGCTAAAGATGGTTTCCCAAATGATTGGCATTTGGTTCACTTGGGCAGCAGGGCTGTGGGTGGTGCCGGATTAATTATTGCGGAGGCTTGTGCAGTAGTACCCGAGGGAAGAATATCCCCTTTTGATATGGGCATTTGGAAGGATGAACATATTGAAGCCCATTTGCGTATTACCAAATTTATAGAAGGTCAAGGAGCTGTTCCAGGTTTGCAATTGGCACATGCAGGTCGTAAAGCCAGCTGCGATACACCATGGAACGGGGGTGGCTATTTACAAAATAATTCGGAAGCATGGCAAATAGTGGGTCCAAGTGCTATTTCATTTAAACCAGGTGCACCAACTCCAAATGCACTCACCATTGACGAAATAAAAAATGTAATACTTGCATTTCAATCAGCTGCTGGGCGTAGTTTAAAAGCAGGTTACAAAATAATTGAAATTCATGCAGCACATGGCTATCTTATTCATCAATTTTTATCTCCATTAAGCAATCAAAGAACGGATGCATATGGTGGAAGTTTTGAAAACAGAGTTAGGTTGTTATTAGAAGTGGTGGATGCTATACACGCTGTTTGGCCTTCAACCCTGCCATTATTTGTTCGTATTTCCGCTACCGATTGGTCAGCAGGAGGATGGGATTTAGAATCCTCCATTGAATTGGTTAAAATGTTAAAGCAAAAAGGAGTTGACTTAATTGATACTTCAACAGCTGGAAATATTTTTGATGCACAAATCCCAGTTGCTCCAGGATATCAGGCTACCTTTGCAAAGTCCATCAAAAAAGACACTTCCATATTAACAGGCGCTGTGGGTCTTATTCATTCAGCACAACAAGCAGAAGAAATTTTACAAAATGAATCTGCTGATTTAATTTTTATTGGAAGGCTTGCATTGAGGGATCCTTATTTTCCTTTGAATGCTGCAAAGCAATTAAATGAAAATGTTAAATGGCCTTTACAATATGAAAGAGGGAAAATTTAATCATTAAAATAAATAATAAACTATGTACCCAACTAAATCCTTTGCAGCAATGTCTGCTACAACTCCACTTGAAGCTTATTCTTTTGAGCGTCGTGCAGTGGGTGAAAAAGATGTTCAAATTGAAATTTTATATTGTGGTGTTTGTCATAGTGATTTACATCAAGCTAAAAACGAATGGGGTGGATCTATTTACCCAATGGTACCAGGCCATGAAATTGTAGGTAAAGTAATTAGCGTAGGCGCTGGTGTTACTAAATTTAAAGTAGGTGACTTAGCTGGTGTTGGTGTTATGGTAGATAGCTGTAGACATTGTGCAAGTTGTAAGCAAGATTTAGAAAATTATTGTGAAGAAGGCATGACAGGAACTTACAATGCTAAAGAAAGAAATGGTGCTGGCATTACGATGGGTGGTTACGCTACTCAAATTGTAGTGGATGAACATTACACCGTGCATATATCTGAAAAATTAAATTTAGCTGCAGTGGCTCCATTGCTATGTGCAGGTATCACTACTTATTCTCCATTGGTTTTTGCAGGGGTGAAAAAAGGAATGAAAGTAGCGATTGTAGGTTTAGGTGGTCTTGGTCATATGGGTGTTAAATTTGCAGTTTCATTTGGTGCAGAGGTTACCGTAATTAGTACATCGCCCAACAAAGAAGCAGATGCTAAAAAATTAGGTGCTTCGCATTTCTTAGTAAGCACCAACGAAGATGATATGAAAAAATATAGCAACTATTTTGATGTTATTTTAGATGCCATTTCTGCCAACCATGATTATACGCAATATTTAAATTTATTGGCATTAAACGGAAAGTTAATGGTAGTGGGCTTACCTACCGAAGCACCAAAAGTGCAGCCATTCTCATTAGTTTCTAATCGTCGTAGTATAATTGGTTCTTGTATTGGGGGCATAAAAGAAACACAAGAAATGCTTGATTATTGCGCCGAACATAATATTGTTTCAGATATTGAAGTTATTCCAATGCAAAATATTAATGAAGCTTACGAAAGAATGTTAAAAGGCGATGTTAAATATCGTTTTGTAATTGACCTAGCAAGCTTGAAAGATTAATGCGCATTGTAAAGATCACAAAAAAGCCGATTCAAATGAATCGGCTTTTTTAATTTGTTTATTTAATCGCCTATGCTGCTATATCTTGGATAATGTGTATATGATGGTTAGTATGAATACCTAAAAAAGGAAAAGTTTGCGTCTTATTTAAATTACCAAAAATAGGATGCGTGAAAAATTGATTTTTAGCGCAATTATTAAGCTCCTCAATTGCTTTTTTAGCATTGGCAATACTTTCCAATAATTGAGATGATGTCAACTGCTCAACAGGCATTACAGCTGCAGGTGCTTTTGCTTTGCCTCTTGGAAATTTCCCAGTTATAAAAACAACTAGCTTCATAAAACTAAATCTAGGATTAAATTGGTCAGGATTAGACTGCTTAATGGTTTCCGTGATTTTTATAATTACCAAGCATGCATGCTCGATATGCCAACCAATACTTACTTCTGAAATAGCACTATTTACTTGTTCACTTACTGGAATATAAGTGCTTAATTGATTTACTAAGGAAAGTAGTTTTTTCATTTTAACGTATTCTATACAATTAGTTTAAGCGGTTTTTTTAGGGGGCAATGCAAATGCTTTTGCTTCATGTGCAAATTGACCGTTATGCGCTCCGTCACAAAATGGTTTGTTTTTACTTAAGCCACAACGACATAATCCCACCACTTCTCTTCCTGCTAAATCATAGGAATTTCCTTCTCTATCAACGATTGTAAAATCGCCTTCCACTTTTAATGAACCATTGTTGTTAATTGTAATTTTTGTAGACATTTTTTTAAATTTTGAGATTGAAAATTAAGTTAATTAAGGCAAATCCATGGAAGTTTTATTAATTTTTTCTTTCACTTAATTTAAGTACACGATATTGCACAATTGTAGCAAGTACCTGAATGCATCCCATGAAAATAAATAAGGTATTAAAAGAAAAATAATTGGCAATTAGGCCTCCAATGGCAATAGCGATACCCGAAATTAAATGAGGATGACCACTTGCCAAACCCCAGTGAAATGTATTTTTGGTATCCTCTAAATTAGAGGCAAACAATGAATCCCAAATAGGTGTACTCATTGCTTCTGCAATGCCCAATCCAACCTGAACTAAAAGTAAAGTTTTAGTATTGTAAACAAATAAATATGCAAAGGTAAATAGTGCATTTAGAGCATAACCTGCAATCATTACCTGTTTTTTATATTTTGAATTATTTACTAAATTTCCTATCAAAACATAACAAACACCTGTGACTATTAAATACGCAGCCCAAGCCCATGAAATGTCTAATATATCACCGCCTATTTTTTCGGCATACACCGCAAATAGAGGCCCAAACAAACCTTCTCCAAAATACCATAGGCTCGAAGCAATTATTAAGATCCTAGATAATTTTGATAGTAGCATGAATACTTGTTTAACTCAAAAGTAAATTAATTAATTTCAAATGGTACAAATGCTTTTGAATCTCTTGAATTACTGCCCAATACAATTTTATACTTTCCGGGATATAATTTCCAGGCATTTAATTTTAAATCCCATTTTTTAAGTTCTGCAATAGGAATTTTAATTTTTATATTTTCAGATGACCCTTTCTTAATTTCAATACGTTTAAAATATTTTAATTCTTTTAATGGCATTCTTTCCAAATTTGGATATTCAACATAAGCCTGCAACACTTCAGCAGCATCCATATTTCCTGTATTGGTAATGGTAGTGTTTATTTCAATCGTATCCTCGAAATTATATTTTGACTTATTGCTTTGCATTTTTGCATATTCAAATGTTGAATAACTCAAACCATACCCAAAAGGATAAACCACATTGCCATCATAATATCGATAAGTACGCCCTTTCATTGCATACGTTTTATAATCAGGAAGGTCGTTAACTGATTTATAAAAAGTAATAGGCAATCTTCCCGAAGGAGCAACCTTCCCTAATAATATATTGGCCAAAGCATTGCCTCCTTGTTCGCCAGGATACCATGCATACAAAATGGCATCAGCATAAGGTTCAATACTTGAAATATCTACATTACTTCCTGCTGTGATTACCACTATAATTGGCGTCTTTACACTTTCTCTTAATTTTCTCAAGTAAACAATTTCACTTTCAGGCAAATTAATATTGGTTTTATCACCCCCTGATTTTGATAAAAAAGCATCTCCAGCTTCTCCTTCCAAAACCGGCGATAATCCCATCACTGCAATTGTAAGCTTTGCATTACCTGCAGCCCAAATGCCTCCAAAATGAGTCGTATCATTATAGTCACAACCTAGATCATATTCAATCCGTGTTGCAGGATCCATTGCATTGCTGATACCCTCTACAAAATTGACAGCTTTATTAGAAAGGCCGTGATAGTTTCCAATCAATGCATCATAGGAAGTTGCATTAGGACCAACAATCATGATGCTTTCGTATTTATCTTTTGTAAATGGTAATAAATGATGCTCGTTCTTTAACAACACAATACTTTGTTCTGCTACTTTTTTTGCTAGCTCAATATGCGCATTGTTGTGAATACTATCCTCATTGTATTTTGAAAATTTATTGGTTAAAGGATTGTCATAAAATCCTAACTTAAACTGCGTTTTTAATAATTTTTCCAAAGATGCATCAATCTCTTTTTCAGAAATTAATTTTTGCTCAACAGCCATCTTCACATCTTTTTGTAAAATACTTGAGCAATCTAAATTAATACCTGCCTTAATAGCAGCGGCTGCTGTGGCTATATTATTGTTAGTGGCATGATGACTTTCAAACACACCATCCAATGCGCCACAATCGGTAACCACATGCCCTTTAAAGCCCCACTCTTTTCTTAAAATAGTATCTAATAATTTTGCATTAATTGAACTTGGTACGCCATTAATGCTATTATAAGCGCTCATTACCGATTCCACTCCAGCACCTACTAATTTTTGAAATGCATATAAATAAGTTTCTCTTAAATCTTTTTCATCAACAATGGCATCAAACTTATCTCGCTCTCCTTCGGGACCACTATGCACTGCAAAATGTTTAGCAGTGGCGGCTGTTTTTAAATGCAGCGGATCATTCCCCTGCATGCCTTTTACAAATGCAATACCCATTTGAGAAGTTAAATAAGGATCTTCCCCATATGTTTCATGTCCTCGGCCCCAACGTGGGTCTCTAAAAATATTGATATTAGGAGACCAAAATGTAAGACCCATATATTGCAGATGTCTATCTTTTGCTATTGCTAAATTATATTTTGCCCTTGCCTCTGTTGAAATTACATTAGCAACTTTTCCTATCAATTCATCGTTAAAAGTAGCAGCAAGTCCAATGGATTGCGGAAAAATGGTTGCTGTGCCTGCTCTTGCAACACCATGCAGCGCTTCATTCCACCAATTATAGGCAGGAATACCTAGGCGAGGTATTGCGGCACTATTATACCCCAATAAAGAGATTTTTTCATCTAATGTCATTCTTGCTACAAGATCTTGGACACGCTCATCAATGGACAAATTTTGGTTTTTATATTTTGCTGCAGACTGCGCATTCGTAATTTGAATAGCTGTCAAAAATAATAGACCGATAAAAATTCGATATTGAAAATGCTTTTTCATTTCTTCTATATTATAATTATGATGAATTTAAGATAAAAAGAGAAAGAATTAGTTAAATTCACGCTTAAATATATTTACATGTCAATGTTGCAATTGAATTTAAGTTGGATACATAATCCATTCATCGAGATCATTTTAAGAACGGTTTCTGTTTATATTTTCATGATTTTAGCCATTCGTATTTTTGGGAAAAAAGAATTAGCACAGCTATCTGTTATTGATTTGGTTTTTATTTTACTTATTAGCAATGCAGTGCAAAATGCTATGGTAGGACCAGATACTTCACTGAATGGTGGTTTGGTTGCAGCTGCCTCTTTATTTTTTGTGAATTTTACTTTAAAGCAATTATTATACAGAAATAAAAAATTTAGTAAACTCATTCAAGGAGAGTCATTATTACTTATTTATGATGGAAAGCCCAATGTAGAAAATTGCAAAAAAGCTGAAATTACCATGGAAGAATTGGAGGCCGCGGTTAGAGAGCATGGCGCAAAAGATGTGCAAAGAGTTGATCTTGCAATTTTAGAAGTAGACGGAAACATCAGCGTCATTAGCGATGATTATCAAACAAGATCAAAAGTATCGCACCCAAGAAAACATAAGTTTAAGGGACGTATTGCACAGAATTAATAATTATTGAATGTAAGTTGCTTATTGATCTGTTCTCCAGTAACAGTTACTCCTGTAATATTGATTGTATAACTGTTTGGGCTATCCGAAGTATAAAAGCTAATTGAAGCTTTTCCATTTAAATTGGTATACAAGTGGCCATTCCAATATAAAGTAGACCTCGTATCTTTTACCACATTCGATTTGATAAATAAATCATTGTAATCAGGTGCTGTAAAATTTGGAGCTAAATGATAGGATTTGGAATTGTATTGAATGGTACCATAATTTTCAATATGATTTCTAAAATTTGAAACCCGATGCGTGTTTACAATAATCACGCCATTGCTTGATCTTGTTCCATAATAAGCGGCCTCAGGTCCTTTTAAAACTTCGACAAAATCAATTATATCAACTGGAATTTTTGTTAACTCTTCTAATACAGGACTTGAATTTATATGCAATACATTTTCAGTATCCGTAGCAGGATCATTGCCTCCTGCAACCATTACACCATCTACAATTAATAAAGGTTCGTCCTTTGCGCTCACCGTAAATGAAGTCATCCCCCCTAAACTTATAAACCCTCCTCTTAAATGCAATCCAGGTATCATTAACATCGCATTTGCTGCATCCGTATTAGTCATTTTTTGAATCGCTTCACCAGTCATTACTTGTGAGAAATTGCTTACTCTTTTTGTGACATTGTAACTATTTGATTTGATAGAACTTTTTACAACAACATCTTTTAACCACTCTTTTCCTCTTGTCAAATAACTTGTATCTGCTTTAATAGTTCTAAAGCTGGCTACAATCTCGGATTGCTGTGGTGTTAATTTTTGTTTTAACTGAAAAGGCGTAGCCACTACAGGAAATTTAGAAATTAAATCCACTACAATTTTTTCATCTACTACATTTCCTTTTAAATTACTTACCTGTAAAGTGAAAGGGATACTATCGTAGTGCAAAGGGATTTTAAATTTGAATTTTCCTTCCTTGTTGGTAGTGTCCGTATCAAACAAATTGATTTTTTTATTGGAATACAAAGTCACTATTCTATTAGGAACAGGTATTTTTTTTCTATTCAAAACAGTGCCTTCAATTAATTCAAAATCAGATTCATTTTTTACTTTCTCATCATTTCCCTTTGCACTACTATTAATTTCATTTACGTTTTTTCCGGCATACAAAGAGGAGCTTGTTAACATAATTAAATCATTGAGTGCAAGATTAGTATCTGAAACACTTACTAATGGGCCATCTTCGTAGATTGGGTCTTTAACAATTTTATCGTCTGTAACAGCAATAGACAATGCTGAAAACATAGGATGAAACACAGAGTCGCCTACAAAAATTTCCATATTTACTTTTTCTCTTGGACTATATTTAATCTTATCTGTTACTATTTTAACCTGCTCAACATTTTTAGCAACATAAAAACTTCTTTCGCTTAAAATATTTCCTTGCTCGTTTATTAAAAGCAATTTTGCATCTCCTGTGGGGAAAGCCATTTTAGGTACATTCAATTCAAACATATCTACACCCACGCCAACAAAGCATAAACTATCTTTACTTATACCCAACAAATAAGAAGCTACTCCTTTTTTATACAATGAGTCTCCTTGTGACACAACCACTTTTAAACTTAGTGGAGAGCTTTGTTTAATAGCTATTTGACTTCCGTAATGAGCCGGTTTTGGTAGGGTTTGATAAATTATATTTTTACCAATTTGTATATGCGCAGTATAAGTTTTGTTTTGAGTAATATGGAAACTAAATTTACCTAAACCAGTTAAGCTATCAGTTACAAACCAAGTAATCGCAGCACTATCTGTGTTATCTGTTATATATCCTTTTATCCCTACAGGCTTGCCCGATTTTGTGACTGACTTTATTCCGAAAACCTCCGTAATACCAGTAATCACGGAAGCACCTTCGGGAAAAATAGAAACAATTGGTAGCTCTTTCTCAACATTTTTAACCGGCTTTGTAAAGTTTAATTTGGCTGCATATTTCGTATTTACAATATAAATAGGTTTTACAAAAACACCTTCAAAATTTGAAGATAACATTGAACTTGTGTATGCCCTTAACCAATAATTTCCTTCGGGTATCGAGTCCGATATTCTAACATAACCTTCGGTATGTTCTGAAGGGATATTCAACAAAAGCTTGGCTATAGCCGTATCTCTTTCATCTACTATATCCACATATAAATTTTGACTATGAGAATAAAACTTACCAGAAACCTTATTGGTAACCCATGCTTTAAACCAAAGATCCTCGCCTGCAGCATAATACCATTTATTGGTTTGTACTTGTATGGACTCCGCCTTGTCCTTTTGAATTGCTTTAATTAAATGGCCAGCTATAGAATCAACCTGGTTAATACTTTGGGCTTGTATCGCTATAAAAGCAAAAAGACAAAAAATAGGTAGTAATAATTTTTTAAAAGCAAGCATAGTATTGGAGCATTAGCTTACTTGAAATTAAAAAAAAGTAGCATTGCTTAGACAAATATTATTTAAGTGGTTAAAATTATTGAAAAGCTTATTTTTGGGGATATGATGCCGATGAATGTAAGATTAATCCAATTTGCTAAAAAGTATATAGCTGTATTATTTGCTTTAGCCATTAGCTTTTGTTTAATCAGAACCTACGAATACATTTTAATAGCACACAAGTCATTTATCAGCCATGCCATTTTATATGAAATTGTAGGCTTACTATATGATATATGGATTATATCACTTTATGGAATTTTTCTTGCACCGATTATCGGGCTTCTTTGGTTATCCAATCAAAAAATGGCAATAAACATATTCCATGTTTTAAATGTGATTTTAATTATTACTTATATTTCATTGCTCATTGTTTTCTCGGAACGCAATACTCCTTTTGATCACGAAATATATACTCGTAGTATTCAAGAATCATGGACTACATCAAAGCAAATGATGACCAGTAGTTTATGGGTATTTATTCCTTTTATATTATTCGTAGGTGCTTACTTTTTTATTTTTAATAAATGGTTTAAAAGCAAACATATTAGCGATAACAGATTAAAAGTAGTTTACATAATAATGATGCTATCATTAGTTTTCATTGGATATGCAAGTCCGAACGAAGATAAATTTGAAGACGAAAAGGCCTACTATTTTACTGCTAATAAATTCACTTATTGGATAAACGACACCTATCAATATTTTAAAAATATTGACAAATTCAACTCGGATAAATTAAGCCCAGAAGCGTTAAGAAAAGAAATTGATTTTTATCAGGAAAATCAAGGCTTTGCCTTTACAAGCAAGGAATATCCATTGCTTAGAAAAAATGAAAATAAAGATGTGCTAGGTGGTTTCTTTAATTTAAACCCAAGCACACCTCCCAATATTGTGATTGTAGTGGTAGAAGGTTTGTCTAGAGATTTTAGTGGCGCCAATGCTTATGCTGGAAGCTTTACTCCCTTTTTAGATAATTTATCAAAACGAAGTTTGGTATGGGATAATTTTTTAAGTACCGCACCTGGCACATTTGCTGCACATCCTGCTATTTCAGGTTCATTGCCTTATGGGAAAAGAGGTTTTTCGGTGATTAATGTAATGCCCGATCATCTTTCTCTTATAAAAATATTACGCGGAAATGGCTATCACTCTAAATTTCTAATAGGCTTTAATCCCGATTTTGATAATATGGGAGGTTATATGCGTTTGCAAGGAACTGACATGATTTTATTAGACTATCCTGCTAAATATAAAATGATGGGCATAGGCGCAGAGGGTTGGACCATGGGTTATCCAGACGATGCCTTATTTAATAGAAGTTTTGAAGTGATGGATTCATTAAAACACCAACCCTACCTTAATATATACCATACTGGCACAACTCATATGCCCTATTTATTTGACCAACAAGCAGCATATGGGAAAAAGTTTGATAAAAAAATGGAGGGTATCCCTAATAGTAATCCTGTAAAGAAAACTTTAAAAGAAACAAAGCAAGTATTGGTTACTTATATGTTCTCAGATGATTGCTTAAAAGATTTTTTTAAGCAATATGCAAAAAGACCAGAATACGGCAATACGATTTTCTTTATCATGGGCGACCATCATATTGGATCCTTCCCTTCCACCAATGGTTTAGATGATTATCATGTTCCATTGATAGTGTATTCGCCCATGTTAAAACAACCTAAGAAATTTTATAGTATCAATAGCCACAATAACATTGGGCCTACTATTACCAATATGGTATTAGCCAATTACCCTCAATTGCATAATGTTCCTGATGAAGTGCATTGGATGACAGATGTAATGGACACAGCACAAAAATTTAGAAATATTCATTCCATGCCATTTATGGAATGGAGTAGAGAAATAAGTGATTATATCTACAAGGATTATTATTTATCTGGGAAACAGATTTATAAAATAGATTCAAACCTTGGATTAACTAAAATTAAAAATGATACGCTGAAAGAACATGTTACAAAATTAATCAACAACTTTAAGTTGATAAATGATTACGTAACTACTAACAATAAAATTTATCCAGCTAATAAATCTTTGGCTACGCTTCCTAAAGATTTGATTTTGGACTATAAAAATGCAGCAGCACAAACTATTCATACAGTGGGTCCTGATACCACAATTATGCCTGAAATAAAAGTACCCAAGGCTTATAAATATTTGTATGTGGAACTAAACGCTAAAATTAATTTAATGCTGCCAGGCCTTGAAGACCAACCTGCTTTTAGATTTGCACTCATTGATACCACCAGAGGCAACCGAAATTTTGTATTCTGGACCAATCATAATATTGTTCAAATGTCTAAAGGAGATTATATCGAAAAGCAGTGGAACAATGTATCCGTAACGGATATGATGACATTAGACAGTTACAAGAAATTCAAGAATTTAATTTTTAATTTATCTTTTTACAATGGCAGAACCACCTACCTGCAAATGAAAGATTTGAATTTAAAAGTTTACGGTGTTAAATAGTACAATCTAAATTGATTCTTTAGGATTTCGTTTTTTGACTGAACAGAAATTTTGTCATAGGGTGTAGTTGGGAAAAATATATCTGTCATTACCGTCAAACCAAAATCTCCAAATAATTCAATCGATGTTTTGTCTACAATTACTTTAAATCTATTTTGAAATTTACTTTGGCTGATTCTAGGAGCAACATGCTTAGTAGCAAATTCATTATTAAATGAATGGATACCGGCTGCTGTTCGATCTATGAAATATTCATTGTTCACTGAATCATAGCCAAAATCTATATGCTCGCCCAATTTATTAGACAAAATAATTGTGAAACTACTAATAGGTTGCTCGCTCATATTAATTGCGAAAGGTGATTTAATCGCAGTTATGTCTTTTATATAAAGGGGGTTGATTTCAGGAATAATAATTGGCATGGACCTTAAATAAGTTTCACCATTTTCTTCGGCAATTGACAAAGTCCTAGGTGTTGTCATTGCACTTCTCCAATTGATAGTGGGCACTTGTTGTGCATACATCCAATTGCTCATCCACCCAATAGAAATTTTTTGATCCCCTATGTTTGAAAAAGTAACTCCTGCATAATTATCCGCCCCATAGTCCATCCATTTTGTTTTACTTGAATTACTCTTAAATGCGTGTCCATCAAATTCACCAATAAAATACTGTGTAGCCGAACCTTTATTAGGACCACCCGGGTTAATACTGGAAGTAAGCACCCAATTCGTTTTACCATTATTTTTTAAAGAAAATAAATCTGGGCATTCCCAAACACCATCCTGACTACCTATATTTTCTCCAAAATCAGACTCTTTAGTCCAATCTTTTAAATTGGGAGAACTATAAAAAGATACTTTGTTTTTTACAGCCAAAACCATTACCCATTTTTTAGTAACCTCATGCCAAATTACTTTTGGATCTCTAAAATCTTTAATACCTGGATTTTTAATAACTGGATTACCTGCATACTTTTTCCATGTATATCCTTTGTCATTACTATAAGCAATACTTTGCGTTTGAAAATCAATGCTACCTGATTGCTCGCCCTTCATATTATGTTGTGTAAAAATGGCTACAATAGGCGCTTTGCCATTTTCACCAAATCCCGAAGTATTATGTTCATCTACAACTGCGCTTCCTGAAAAAATAAGTCCAATGCTATCTGGATAAATGGCAATAGGCTGTTCTTTCCAATGAATCAAATCGGTGCTTGTTGCATGTCCCCAATGCATAGGACCCCATACTGTTGAATCCGGATAATGTTGAAAATACAAATGGTAGATTCCATCTTTATAAAACATACCATTAGGATCATTCATCCAGCCTTTTGTTGGAGTAAAATGTATGTATGGTCGATATGATTTTTCAGATTGCGCTGCAGTAATGGTACTTTCTTTTTTATCTTGAGCAAATAATGAAATCACCAAAAATTGGAAGAATCCTAAAATGAAAATCATTTTTTTAAAAACAAACATGCTCTATAGAATTTAATTATTTAAATATGTTTTGTGATATGATCTAATACCTGAAAAGCAGTTTCAGCCATTTTGTTACCCTTATTGTCTAACAGCGGATTTATTTCGGTAAATTCTATACAGCATACTTTTTTAGTAGCTAGCAAAATATCAAAAATGCGCATCACTTCATCAGGTAATAATCCATGGGGAACTGGAGTGCCTGTACCATAAGAAATATTATCACAGTCCATTGAATCTACATCAAATGAGATATATATTAAATCGCAGTTTAATAATTTACCAATTGCTTCTTTTACACAAATATCTAATCCACGATACCTTAATTCCTCCACACGAATAAGTCGGATATTATTTTTTTCAATAGCACATTTTTCTGCTTCTTCAAAATCTCTTACTCCAAAATATATTAAATGTTCTGGTGTTAATTTAGCTCCTTCCACTCCTATATTTTTCATATTTTCCCAATGACCAATCGTAATAGCATCTGGGTCATTCACTTTGCATTCTAAATTGTCTAATCCCAAAGCAGCCGCAAGAGGCATGCCGTGAATATTACCAGAAGGAGAAGTGTAAGGCGAATGGATATCCGCATGGGCATCAATCCAAATAACACCAATTTTTTTATCCCGATAGGCCGACTTAATTCCACTCATGGTTCCCAAAGCGGAAGAATGATCACCCGATAAAACAATCGGGAAATATCCGGAAATTAAATTTTCACTAACTGCATCAGCAACCCTTTGACATTGCTCAACCACATATTCAATTCGTTTAGCAAAATCATGTTTGTTTTTATGGTAAATACTTTGATTGTGCGATACCACATCTTGAAAAATATGTTTATGAAAATAATCGTTATTTTGATTGATGGCAGCAATTTCAATAGCATCAATTCCCATATCAGAGCCTCTTGTACCCGCACCAATATCTGACCTATTTTTAATAATCTTGATAGTCATAATTAGAATTTATTAAATAAATTACTGTTGTTTTTTGTCGTCTTTAAACTGTCTTACAGGCCTAGGCTTTACTGGAGCTGGCCTATTAGGTTGCTCTTTTTGTGCTTGCTCATGCATAATAGGTGGCTTGTAAATAAATAAATCATGTCTATTATCTACAGAGCCAGCAGGTACTTTATTTTCATTAATACGTAAAGGTCTTATATTCGTATTAATGTGTTGACGCACCTCATCTGGTCGAGGACCAATATTTATAAAAGATTTTCCATTATCATGATCACCATAATTATGTTTTGGATTTTCATAAGGATTTATTTTTCGATTGATATTAATATTCACTCGAGTAGAATAAATTGATCTTCTATTTCTATCCATAATGTATCTATCTAAATCTCTTTGATACATATGTTGTCTTGGTACAAAATTCCAATAGGCCATAGGGGGTACCCAACCATCTCCAACGCTAGTACCAGGGCCCATTGGCGCCCAACCATAATAATCATCAACATCTCCCCAAACTACCCAAGCTGGACCCCATTCATGACCTGGAATCCATAACCAACCACGGCCATTCTGGTAAAACCATCTGCCATAGTGAAATGTAGCCCATCCCCAATTATAATTGGAAACCCAAGTCCAACCAACATTGGTGTAAGCCCAATGTCCGTTAGTACTATATGGCTCAAAACCAATTCCTTCATTTGGCATCCAAACATATCCGTATTCTGGATGTGTAATCCAAGTTCCATAAGGGGTTAAACCATCATAAAAAGTTTGATAAGTTTGTTCAGTAGGGCCTACCTGCATTTGTTCTCCCGCTTCATAGCCATTAGTTGCTATTAAAAGAGAAGCACAACCGTAATTTAAAAAAACGATTGCTAATAAAATAGGTATTACCTTTTTCATAAAATAGAATTTGATGACTTGCTACTTAAAGGTAGAAGATAATTTGTCAAAAAAAACTTAAAAAAAATCCATCTATTTTACTAGATGGATTTTAATTCTAAAAATATTATTTAAACTGACTTTTTTACAAATTTTGTTAAAATTACAATGGTATCTCCATTTACTTTTCCTTCAATTTGTTCCGCATTGTCAGGCACTAATCTAATTTTTCGTACGATGGTCCCCTTTGGCGCCATAAAGTTAGCACCCTTCACATTTAATTGTTGTGTTAATACGATGGTATCGCCGTTTTCTAATAATGTTCCGTTACTATCAACATGTTTATCGGCAACCTGATAAGCTGACTCCGCCCAAGTAACCACCGTTTCATCTAATTCAACTGAGGTTAAAATTTCATTTGCCCACTCTTGATCTTTTACACCATACAAAATTCTATAGCTTAATGCTTGTACACTTGGTTCCGTATTCCAAATGCTTCCAGCTAAGCATTGCCAATGACTTCCCGCATCCGCTCCTTCTAAAATTGATAAACATTGATCACACAAAGCAACTTCATTCTCGATTATATCACTGTTTTTTGGACTCACCGCAAATGCATGCGTGGCTTCATTTGTAGCACAAAGTTCACACAAACCTTGGGCTCTATCTTTTAGTGTATTAGAAAGTCTTGATTTCATAATTGTAAATTTTTTGCAATGCAAGAATGCGCGCAAATTTACAATTTATAAGTGGTTATAAAAAGTAATGGAGCTTATTTAATTTTGATTCTCCATCCCATATAAAACATTCGTCCTGTTGTTGGACCCCAAATCATGGATGCATCAAAGTAGGGACTAAAGGGCTGATCGGCATAAACAATGGTATTGGCTTGAAAGAAATTAAATATATTTTCAACACCTGCATAAATATCCATTGGATGTTGCTTATCAAATGTTTTACTTAGTTGCGCATTCATTAAATAATAACTTGGAGAAGTAGTTGGTAGTGCAGCAAAAGTTGGGTAATCAATATTGTTTACAATACGCATGCTTCCGTTATAAGTTATGGTATAATTGAATTTGCTTGGAACCTGTTACGGCATCATTATAAGAGACATCTACACTTGGATTAGTTTCAAAACTTTCACTCAAATTACAACAAGCGGCTTTTAATAATTCAGTGCCCGTCATTACTTGTGTGCGAATAGGATTTAAATAAGGAATGAAGCTTCCTTGTTGTCTACTAAAAACGGTTACTTCATTTAATTGTCCTTTTGTAGCTAAAACTATTTTTAAATCGTTGGCGTGTACAACAGAAATGGTGTCGGCTTTAAATCCTGTATAGCTCACAATCAATCGCTGACTTTGAGAATTCATTTTTATTGAAAAAACGCCAATACTGTCCGTTACCACTCCAGTTTTAGATCCAAGCCAATAAATACTTGCATTAGACAAAGGCTCAAATTTGCCCTTTGTGTTTTCTTGTATAACTATTCCGTTAATTATTTTCTCCTTGCCCACTTCTTTGAATTCATCTTCTTCCATTTCTCTGTAGTGACAACATGCTGGAAGCTCCTTGTAAATAATGTCTTTTGCTTTTTGATCTTCAAGATCATGACCTACTAATAAAATTTTACTTTTTATTTTATCAAGACTAACAATGGTTGAATCATATTCAAGCGCTAAAATTTTAGTATCCACATCCCAAATACCCAATTTAACTCCTTTGATTTTAAGTGCTAACTCAATCCTAGCCTTACATTGCTCGCAGGCACCAAATACTTTAAATTGGGTTGAACTTGAATGTATGTTTTTTGCATCTTGTGCAATAACATTAAGATTGGCAAAGGCCAAGAAGATAAATAATATAACTACTCCTTTTCTCACAATGCAAAGATAGAAGTTAAATGGGCGTCCTATTTGCGTCTTCCGAAAGTTTTTCTAGGCCCTTGCTTAGGCGCATATACTGGCGTAGGGCCAAACTCCTCTGGCACCACCCCTTTTAGCACAGGAGCGCCTAATAATTCCTCGATAGTTGCAAATTTGGATTGCTCTTTTTCACCAATAAGTGTAAATGCAGTTCCTGTAGTAGCCGCACGCGCTGTTCTACCGATACGGTGGATATAATCCTCGCCGTCATTAGGGACATCGTAATTAATTACTAAATCGATATCATCAATATCAATACCTCTACTTAAAATATCGGTGGCTACTAGAATATTTGTTTTTTGATTTCTAAAATCCTGCAAATATTGCTCTCTACTTTTTTGATCTAAATCAGAATGAATTTCCTCTGCTGCTAATTTTGCTCTTTTTAATTCTGCCGTCAACACTTTTACATTTTGTTTCTTAGAACAAAAAACAATCACTTTTGTAAATTTTTTAGAACGCAACATATCCTTGATAATAGGCACTTTTTGTGCCTCATATACCACAAATGCTTTTTGAACAATTTGTTCTGGTGGCTTTGAAATAGCAATATTAATTTCAATAGGATCTCTTAAAATTTTCTTTGATAACTCACGCATTTTAACTGGCATGGTTGCCGAGAATAATAAGTTTTGTCTTTCTTTTGGAAGGAAAGTAATAATTTTTGCAAGGTCGTCACTGAATCCCATATCCAACATTCTATCTGCTTCGTCTAACACTAAATACTTTAATCCTTTCAACTTCACATAGCCCATATTTAAATGCGCAATCATTCTTCCTGGGGTGCACACCACAATATCAACACCACTGGTCAACGCTTTTTTCTCTGCAGTAAATGAATTACCATCTCCTCCACCATACACCGCAATAGAACTTACATCGGTAAAATAAGAAAGCCCTTCAATGCTTTCCGCAATTTGTATTGCTAATTCGCGCGTAGGCACAATCACCATTGCGTTAATATCACCAGCCGTATGTGGCATGGTTAGTAAACGATGTAATAAGGGTAATAAAAAGGCAGCGGTTTTACCAGTGCCCGTTTGTGCAGCAGCTATAATATCCTTGCCCTCTAAAATAGGCACCATTACCTGTTGTTGAACCGGCGTGGCGTTTTCATAACCCATCGCATCAATCCCTTCTAATATTCTTTCATCTAACCCTAAATCAATAAATTTCAAAATAACTTGTTTTTCTAATAAGTTATAAAGATACAACTAATTATAGGGATGGGTATTTTACAATATTTTAGAAAGTGTATTCAATTTTTGTTCAGTTGGCAGTCTTACCACCTGCGACTTTGTATCTAATTGAATTATTTGCTTTGTTTCTTTGGTATAAGCTGGCCAATTTAATAATACAGCTCCATTTGGATTGCCTGTTTTAGCAAAGTTGCTCCAGTAACTGGACATTTGATCGGCTAATTCAAAATCGGCATTTGTAAAAGGGCGATTGATAACCGTGTGTAAATTATTGTAAGCATAAGGTACTTCGCCAGTATGAAAAGCGCCGAAATCATTTGCTGGAGAGGAAGGCGGAAGTTTACGATTAAAACTATAAACAAATATGGGTGCTTTGCCGTGTTCTGATTGCAAACTTGCCCAAGTATAGCCTTGTACACCAAATGTTTGATCACGACTTAAATCACCTTGGGACTTTGCAGCAATTGCATCATTGGTTGCTGGATATTGCAATAATATTTTTTCTGCGTTGGCTCCAAATTGTTTTTTAATGTCGTCCTCGTATTGTTTTGCAGATACTGGCTTACCAATCATTTTATCGTCTAAGTTCCACCCTAGAATGGTAGGGATATCATTTTGTTTTCCGTTTACATAAGTTTGTAACATAGAAGTAGGAACTACAAATCCATCTTCGAATGGGCCAATCGCACCAGGATTTGCATTTAAAATTTCATCTGCAGATTTTTTTCTTAACTCAGCTATTGAACTACAACCAATTGATTTTGCAAAATCAACTCCTGTCGCTTCCGCTTGAGGCAAGTGCATTGCTGGTCGGATAGCACTTGGTAAAATACTTCCTCCACTTTCTGCAATGACTCCATGTATTAATCCTTTTGCCAATGGAGAAGCGGCTAAAAAATTTACAGCAAATGCACCTGCAGACTGACCTGCAATCGTTACTCTGTTTGAATCTCCTCCAAATGAAGCAATATTTTCTTTAACCCATTTTAATGCAGCAATCATATCTAACAATGCATAGTTGCCTGAGGTTTTGTTTGCCGATTCTTTACTTAATTCAGGATGTGCTAAAAATCCAAACACACCCACTCTATAATTAATGGTTACAAAAACGATATCTTTTTTTGCCATTGCTGTTCCATCATAAATGGCACAACCTGCACCTCCTGTTCTAAATCCACCGCCATAAATATATACAAGCACCGCTTTTTTTGTATTAGATTTTTTTGGTGCCCATACATTTAAATATAAGCAGTCTTCCCCAATAGGCTCTTTTGGAATTAAGTATTCTTCTGACCAACACATAAAAGGAACGGGAGGAGCTTGCACAGGACTGGCACCAAATGCAACACATTTTTTTACACCATTCCATGGCGTTACTGGCTGCGGTGCTTTCCAACGCAAATCACCAACTGGTGGCGCAGCAAATGGGATGCCTTTAAATATTTGAATCCCATTTTCCTCAATACCACTCAGTTTCCCCGAAGCAGTAGTAATAATTGGCGATTGGGCTTTTAACATAAATGGAGTTAGTAAAATCAAAAGTGTCTTTTTCATAAGCAGCGTTGAGTCATATATAATGTGGGTGAATATGTATTTCAATTTACGAAAGAAAAGTCAAGAATTTTGGAAGCAGATTCGTTAATTGTTATAATTGTGCCGAAATTTGTACTCTAATTATACATTATGAAAAAAGTAACAATACACAAAGCAGATAGTAGAGGGGTTGCTAACCATGGCTGGTTAAACAGTTATCATTCATTTAGTTTCGCTGGATATTATAATCCTGAAAGAATCCATTTTGGAGCACTTCGTGTTTTAAATGATGATACTGTTAGTGGCGGTATGGGCTTTGGTACACATCCTCATGACAATATGGAAATAATCAGCATTCCATTGGAAGGTGACTTGGAACATAAGGACAGTATGGGTAATACTACCGTTATTAAAAATGGGGATATTCAAGTTATGAGTGCCGGTACAGGTATTCAACATAGCGAGTATAATAAAAATAAAAATGAGCAAGTAAAATTTTTACAAATTTGGATTTTCCCAAATAAGAAAAATGTAACCCCACGTTATGATCAAATAACTTTAAATGTAAATGATCGTCACAATAAATTACAACAAGTACTTTCGCCTAATGCCAATGATGAAGGCGTTTGGGTACATCAAGACGCTTGGTTTCATATGGGCAATTTTGAAAATGAAAAAACTTTCCAATACCCTATTAAAAAAGAAGGCAATGGGGTGTATGCTTTTGTGTTAAAGGGTAAATTTTTGATTGATGGAATTGAAGCAGATACGCGCGATGGTATTGGTCTTAGCGAAATAGATGTAATTGATTTTAAAGCACTAAGTAATGATGCTGAAATATTATTGATGGAAGTACCCATGCAATTAGGATAATGGAATTAGCGCTGATATTATATTGGACGTTTCATCATAATATCGGTCTGTTCATCATTGCCTAATTTAAATATGTGTTTGTCAAATGGAACAAAACCATTCTTGTTGTAAAACGCAAGAGCGCGATGATTTTCCTCCCAAACTCCTAACCATAAATAGGATGCGCATTTTGCTTTAGCAATTTCAATTGCTTTATTAAAAAGGAGTTGGCCTATTTTTTTGCCTAAATATTTTTGATCCACATAAATTCTTTCTATTTCAAAAGCACTCATGTCCTTTTTTTCGGTTTGTGCATCCCCGGTATTTACTTTTAAATACCCTACAATTTTTTCTGCTTCTATAGCAAAATAAAATTCAGAATGTGCATTTTTAATTTCACTTATTAATTTTTCATCCGAAAAACTTGAATTTAAATATGTTTCCATATCAGAATCATTATTATGCTCAGAAAAAGTTTGCTCAAAAGTAACACGACTAATGGCTTGTAATTTTTTTAAATCCTCTACACCCACTCGTGTAATTAAAATTGATTCCATGATTAAATATAAATGATATTATCCAATTTGTACCGAAGTCATAGTTAGTGACCCGCCCACTGCTTTGTCATTAAAAAAACTAACTTTTTCATTTTTATCTTTTAAGCCTAAGGTATACAATAATGGTAAATAATGCTCGGGCGTTGGAATAGCCAATTGTGCTTCTCTTCCTAATTGCTCGTAGTGAATTAATTTATCGTGCTCTTCGTTTAAAATATAATTTTTGAATAGCGTATTCATATGATGCGCCCAATCATATCCATATTCAGGTTCATTTAATTTATCCCAAGCAACCATTCTTAGATTATGTACCATATTGCCACTTCCCATAATCAACACACCCTTTTTTCTTAATTGATAAATTTCTTTTGCTAAATCATAATGAAATTGCGGATGTTTAGTATAGTCAATACTTAATTGCAAAACAGGAATGTTTGCTTCAGGATACATATACTTTACAATAGTCCAAGTGCCATGGTCAAGGCCCCAATCATGATCCAATTCCACTTGTGTAGAATGTATCAGTGATGCAGTTTCTTTAGCAAGTAAAGGATTGCCTGGTGCTGGATATTGCACCTGGTATAAGGCTTCGGGAAAACCACCAAAGTCATGAATGGTTTTTGGGAAATCCATTGCCGTAATTTGTGTACCCTTGGTAAACCAATGCGCAGATACCACCAAAACGGCTTTAGGTGTTGGAATTTCCTTTGCAATACTTGTCCATCTTCTACTAAACTCGGTATCCTCAATGCCGTTCATTGGCGAGCCATGCCCAACAAATAATACAGGCATTAAATGGTCAAGCTCAGGTAAAGCATTCGTAAAACTTTTAAAATCATTCAAATTTTTTATAGCACTCATACCATTTTACCTATTAATAAATAGGCAATTTTATTTTTTTACAGCGTATTTAATTGTTCTAGCATCATGAATTACTCCCATCCAGTTTAAACCATATCCAAAATCATATACATGACCCTGTGCATCTTTATAAGGCGTCATGTCATGTGGTTTGTCCTCAAATTGTTTTTCAACAACACTCATATTTAAAGGCATTTGCATTGGCAATAATCCTGATGGTTCTACTTTACCTGAAATAATATCTAATTGTGCTTCCATTTGAACTCCAAATTCACCTACAATTGCATCCACTTCTTTTTCAAATTCAGCAAACACCATTGGATTTGTTAAGGCTACAGAAACAATCACTGGCTTACCATTCATTGCTTTTTTAGTATCCATAATTGTATTTAAATCAGGATAAGAATTTGATTTAGAAGTTTTGCCTTTATAAGATCTATCCTTAATAGTTGAATCGATAACTGGGTCACCTGCTGCAATACTATGCTCACGTGCATCCACTGCAGTGTAATCTTTTAATTGCAAACTAATAGGCACATATCCGTTACCTCCGACTTCTCTATCCGCTCTGCTATAACCACCACTCATTGGACTTTTGATAAACACGATTGCGAAATCTGCTTTTATAGGATCATCCGTAACAGTGTAATATTTTTTAATTAATTCTAAATTAACTGGATACTCAGTTTTTTCAGGTACAGGTTGACCAAAAAAGTTTAAGCTTGCTGGTGTAGTACGTTTAGGCACATACACCGTTTTCCCCTTTGCAATTGGTAAAGTTTTATTTTGATTTTTGATTAAAACTATTGATTTTAATTGTGCTTCATATCCTGCTTTCATAAATTCAGGCTTCCCAACAATTGCTTTAGATTCATTTGGATCTAAGTATGGATTTTCAAATAATCCTACACTAAATATATTTAATAATAAGCGAACAGCTGATTGCTCAAAACGCTTACGCATAAAGGATTCCCCGTGTTCTTTTACACCCATTTGATAGGCTTGCAAAACTGGTTTAGCATCATTATTTCCACCAAACTGGTCTACCCCTGCCATTAACACTTTATAATGTCTTTCAGCAACTGATAGTTTTTCAACACCCCAAGATTTTCCCACAAACATATCTGGCTTAGGTCCTTCGTCTGCAGTGACTAACCAATCGGTACACACTACACCATCATATCCATATTTATTCCTCAATAAATCTGTCACTAAATATTTACTATACCCATTCCCTACATTTTCATGATTTTTTATGTCTCGATTGTAAGAGATAGTATAGTAAGGCATTACAGCTGCCGCTTTTTTAGTACCCCCGTTTAATTTAAAAGCACCCTCAGTAAAAGTTTTCAAATGCATTTGAAAATTATTGCCTGGATACACAGCAAATTTTCCATAAGCAAAATGCGCATCACGACCCGCTTCCTCAGGACCACCACTAGGCCAATGTTTTACCATTGCATTCACACTATAATTACCCCATCCATTGTAAGCAGCATTTGAAGTTGGTGAAGTTTGAAATCCATCCACATAGGCTCTTGCCATATCCGTAGCTAAATTAGGATCTTCTCCAAAAGTGCCTACAAAACGATTCCATCTTGGTTCGGTTGCTAAGTCAATTTGAGGAGATAATGCAGTTGCAATTCCCATAGCTCTATATTCTTTTGAGGCAATAGATCCAAATTGTAAAGTAATGCTAGGATCAAATGTAGCAGCCAATCCTAATTCCTCAGGCCATTGCGAAATAGCACCACCACTACCTGCATTGTATTCGGCATCTTTATTTGCACCGTTTCTTGGATCAGAACTGTTATTTGCAGGAATCCCCATACCAATTCCTTCCACTAATTTTTGAACATTGTTATTCCATTTTGCTGCAACAACAGGACTAACCACTGATGTCACTAAAACATGTCTTAA
>CAIQQR010000050.1 GCA_903874055.1 uncultured Bacteroidota bacterium
ACTACTTTATCATTATTAGATAAATATACATTGTACGGTTCTTTCCGTCGTGATGGATCATCTCGTTTTGGTATCCAAAATCCTTACGGTAATTTCTGGTCAGTGGGTACATCTTGGAATGTATTAAACGAAGAAGCGTTTAAAAATATAAAAGCATTATCTGCTTTCAAATTACACGCTAGTTATGGTACGAATGGTAATGCTGAAATTGGTAACTATACATGGAGACCTTCATACGCTTTTGGTTATAACTACAACGGTGTAGCGGGTGGTACTTTTAGCAATATCGGTAACACTGCTTTAACTTGGGAAAAGAACAACCAATTTGACGTAGGAACCAACTTAGGTTTCTTAGACAATAGAATCAATGCAACTGTTGACTATTATATTCGTAATACAAATGGTGCATTGTTAAACCAAAACTTATCTCGTACTACTGGTTTCACAGGTTATATCAACAACGTTGGTAGCATGCAAAACCAAGGTATTGAGTTGACATTAAATTTAGTACCAGTAAGAACTAAAGACTTTACTTGGGAAGTAAATGCTAGCTATACACATAACCAAAATAAAGTAACTAGCTTACCTACAGGTGATCAATTAAATGGTGCTTATTTATTAAGAGTAGGTCAACCATTCTATAGCTTCTACACAAGAGGATGGGCTGGTGTTGATCCTGCTAATGGTAATGCATTGTATTACACAGATAGCACAAGAACTAACACAACAACAAACAGAACTGCTGCTCCATTATTCTTAGTAGGCAAACAAGCAGATCCTAAGTACTATGGTACTTTTGGTAATACTTTGTCTTACAAAGGATTCTCATTGAACTTTGACTTCTACTACAACTTTGGTAACTACATCCAAGAAGCTTACGCTCAGTACTTCTTAGACGGTACTTACTCAACTCGTGGTAAATATCAAATCAACTTACAAAGATGGCAAAAACCTGGCGACATTACCAATGTGCCTAAATACGTAGCAAGTTCTTCAGTTGTATCTGCATCAGGATCTGATCGTTTATTGTCAAAAGGTGACTATATCCGTTTAAGAAATATCCAATTGTCTTACAAATACAACGATAAAAAAGTACTTGATAAATTCCACGTTAATGGTGTGAATATTTATGCTAGAGGAACCAATTTATGGACTAAAACATACGATCCGAATTTGTTAAGTGATCCTGAGCAAGGTATTACTGGTGTAAACAACCAACAAGTATTTGCTTCTAAATCAATTACTTTTGGATTGAATGTTACTTTCTAATTATTCATCACTACTTATAATATTTTTATATGAAAAATAATTTCAACAACATTTCAAAAATGTTCTTAGCATTAGGAGCCGCAGTTATTATGTTCGGTTGCTCTAAGCAATTTTTGGATGCGAAACCTTATGGTTCAGTAGTATTGTCTCAAGCTATCAATAGCGAAGACGATATGAATACTGCTATCAATGGTTTATACTCTTCTTTAAGAGCTACCGATTTTTACGGTCGTACTTTCGCTGTAAAAGGCGATTTAATGGCCGACAACGCTTTCTTGTCTAACTCTAACTCAGGTAGATACTTAAGCTTCAACAACTACAACTTTACTAGAACAGATAGTTACGCTTCTGCAGTTTGGATCAATGCATATGCTGCGATCAAAAATGCAAACTTGATTATCAATTCTGGTTTAGATCCAGTGAAAAGTGCAAACGTAAGTCAATTACTTTCTGAGGCGTATGCTATTAGAGGTATGATTTATTTTGACTTAGTAAGAAACTACGCGTTACCTTATACTGCTGCTGATCCTAATTCTACATTAGGTGTGCCAATTGTAACTACATTTGACGCAACTATCAAACCTTCAAGAGCGACTGTTGCTGCTGTGTATACACAAGTATTGGCCGACTTAAACAAGGCATGGTCTTTGGCTAAGAACAACCAAGGTGAAACAATGACTTTTGCTGCTACTAATAAAACAAGAGCGGTTAACTCATCATTCATGAGTAAATATGCAATTGAATTATTATTAGCAAGAGTATATCAAAACAAAGGAGATTGGGCTAGTGCAAAAACAGCTGCTAACGATGTGATCACTAATAGTGGTTTCTCATTAGTAACTGCAGCTAACTTAATTTCATATTGGAAGGGTACCACTCCATTGACAAGCAAAACTGAAACGATGTTTGAAGTTACTTCAGACGCTAACAATAGTGTAGCTGATGGTACTTTGGCTAACTTATACGTTCCAAAACCTACAGGTAGCTATGGTGATATCTTAGCAACAAAAACACACTATGATGCATATACTGCAACTGACGTAAGAAAAGGTTTAATCAGCCCTAGTACACGTTCAGGTCAAGCCGGTACAGCTTATTACATTACTAAATATCCTATTGATGTTATTAACTATGATGACGTTAAAATCATCCGTTTCTCTGAAGCGTATTTGATTTTAGCTGAAGCACAATACAATTTAGGAGACGCTGCTGGTGCCAACACAACTTTAAACAAGTTGGTAGTAAACAGAGATCCAAGTAAAGTATATGCTAGCACTGGTACACAAGTATTAGCAGATATCTTAACAGAGCGTGCTAAAGAATTTGCTTTTGAAGGATATCGTTATTGGGATTTGATGCGTTTAAACTTAACGTTTAATAAGCCTCAAACTCAGGACGCTAGCAACATTTACACTTATACTGCAGTAGCTCCTGGTAATATCAATAGAATTTTCCCTATTCCAAATGATGAAATGTTAGTGAATCCAAACATGGTTCAAAACCCTGGATACTAGTACTTCACTTAAGAATACTATATTAAATGGCCTCCAATTGGAGGCCATTTTTTTGTGCCTCAGAATTATTATATTACATCTTATAACCTGTGATACTAATTCTATACAATATGAAGCATATATTTATTTTTGTTTGTTTGATAGCTTTCCAAGCCGAGGCACAAAACCCAAGCAGCTTTACCCCTGCATCATTTAATGACGCTGACCGATTGGATAGAATACAAAAATCTATACCGGTTATTGAAAAAATATATAAGGACTTTGCGGCAGCTAATCATGTACCCGGTTATGCCTATGGCATTGTAGTGGATGGAAAATTACTTTATAAGGGAGCTAGTGGCTACGCAAATATCGAAGAAAAAGTTCCGGCTACAACTAGTTCCATGTTTCGCATAGCGTCCATGTCAAAAAGTTTTACAGCGCTAGCCATTTTACAATTACGAGATGCCGGTAAACTAAAATTAGATGACCCAGTTGAACTTTACATCCCAGCCATTAAAGGTCAAGGATTAACAAAGGATGCAGCGCCAATTACCATTAGACATTTAATGAGTCATAGTGCAGGATTTCCTGAGGATAATCCATGGGGAGATCGACAACTAGCAGACACCGAACAAGACTTACTCGATTTAATAAATCAAAAATTATCTTTCTCCAATGTCTCTGGTGTTGAATATGAGTATAGTAATTTAGGATTTGCCATGTTGGGGTATATTATTCATCAGGTTTCAGGTGAACCCTATGATGTGTATATTAAAAAAAATATTTTAACGCCATTGGGCATGAAAGGAACAACGTATGAGTATACCGAAATTCCAAAAGAACAATTTGCTTATGGTTATAGATATATTAATGATCAGTGGCGCAAGGAACAACCGTTAAAAGATGGCATTTACGGTGCAATGGGTGGCATGATAACCTCCATAGATATGTTTGGTAATTATGTAGCCATGCATGAAGCTGCATGGCCGGAGCGCAATGATCCAGAAACCTTACCCGTGTTAAGAAGTACGATTCGTGAAATGCATCAGCCATCACGTTTTATTTCTTTGAATCCTAATTATACCTTCCCAAGTGGTAAAACAATGGCTACAACGGGTAGCTATACCTATGGTTTAAGATGGATGATAGATGCGGAGCATAAAAAAAATATTGGACATAGTGGTGGCTTGCCAGGTTTTGGAAGCAACTGGCAATTTTTACCAGAGTATGGTATTGGGGTAATTCTGTTTGCCAATGTAACTTATGCGCCTACAACCTATATTAATACAGTTGTTATTGATACCCTTGTTCAAATGGCTCAATTAAAACCAAGACAAACTAGTGTTTCTCCAATTTTAGCTAAAAGACAAAAAGAATTGGTTTCTATTATTGAAGATTGGAATGATCATGCAAAAATATTTGCAGAAAACTTTTTTGACGATTATCCTATTGATGCGCTAAGAAAAGAAGCAGCAACATTATTTAATAAAGTGGGTCCTATTGTAAAAACAAATCCAATGATTGCAGAAAATCAATTGAGAGGATATTGTATTTTAGAATGTGAAAAAGGAAAATTAAAATTATCATTCACCTTGTCACCCGAAAACCCTGCGCTCATTCAAGAATATCATTTAACCTTAGAGTAAGATCCAATCAAAATATTTAAATATTTGAAATAGCATTAAGTGAAAATTAATTGGAAGGGACTCTTATTTTGGAGTAATCAGTTTTATGGAATCTGTGCAGTATGCTTAGCTATAGAGTCTTCTTTAAAGATATTGCATGTCTTGCCTTCTATATACATATTGATGCTGATTCATTTAGCTACAGTAGTATATTATACGCATGCATATCTTTTAGATAAAAAAGATGGAATTTATAATGATCGAAGTGCATGGTATCTTAAGCATAAAAAGTACATCTATACCAGACAGATAATTTATACGCTTATTGGTATTTATATTGCATTTTTTAAATGTAAAATATTTGATTTGTTAGCTAGTTCAAATATTTTATATTGGGTTTTAATATTAGTAACATTATTTTTTTGCTCCTTTTATTACCTACCAACTATACTTTCTAAAAAGAAAAATATAATAAGAACGTCTGGATATCTTAAAAGTATTAGTATTGCTTGGGTATGGGCTATTGCAACCTGTGTTATTCCTATTTGGTTATTGGGTAAATTTAATTTAATGGTAGCAAATATTCCATTTTGGTTTCATTTCATTCAATTGTTTTTATTCATCTTTATATTAGCAGTTTTATTTGATGTGAAAGACATTAATAGAGACAAGCAAGAGCTAGTAAATACGATTGCAGTAAAAATGGGTAAAGATGAAATACCTAAAAAAATAGTGCTTCCTATTTTAATTATATGTGCAATAATAGCCATTGTTGAGACTTATTTAATAGACGAGCCCATTTTAGTTTTATGGACTCAATTATTATTAATGGTGTTAATTTATTGGGTATCTAAATTAATTATGGGCATTCGATCTATATTGTACAATATTATTTTAATAGATGGCCTAATGATTATTAAGGTAATCTTAAGTAGTATATTTTTATGGAGCTAGTATTTCAATAATTTTTTATCCCAGTTCCATAAACTCATTTCAATATTAGTAACTTTGACTTAAGAATATTATTATGAAAATACTTTTATTAGAAGATGATGCTACACTGTCAGCCGAAATAGAAAAATACTTTATTTCAAAAAACAGTACTTGTCAGGCTGTGTCCAATGGAGATTTAGTTGAAAAAATATACAAGAAAGATGTATTTGATATCGCGATTCTTGATATAAATGTGCCCGGTAAAAAAGGAATTGAAGTGTGTGCTGCAATAAGAAATTTAGATCATAAAATACCTATTTTAATGCTTACTGCATTTGGAGAAATTACAGATAAGCTTGCTGCTTTTAATAAAGGAGCTGACGACTATCTAATTAAACCATTCCACTTTGAGGAACTCTATGCAAGGGTAAATGCCTTATTAAAAAGAAAGCAGCCAGAGCAATTGGAGGCAGATATCACCGTTGCTGACTTGGTAATTTCAAACGCCGAAATGAAAGTTTTTAGAGCCGGCGTGGAAGTAATCCTAACGCCTAAGGAATTTAAATTACTATCTATTCTTGCATTGGCAAACGGAAGAATTGTATCTAAAAATACGATAAGTGAAAAATTATGGGATTATCAAGTAATTACAAATCAAAATACCATCGAGGTTTATATCAATTCCTTGAGAAAGAAAATTGATAAAAACAGTGATATGAAATTAATTCATACCAAAGTAGGGTACGGTTATTTTTTAAAAGATGATAAATGACCTTAAAAACAAGAATATCCATTTTTGTAACTAATTTATTTTTGGTGCTGTATCTTGTAATGGCAGCATCGGTAATATTATTATTTTCTGAATTCAGAGCCGAAGAGTTTCAAGATAGATTAAGGCAAAAAGCAATTTCAACAATTGAACTATTGATTGAAATTAAACAAGCCGATCAAAACATTATAAAAAGTATAGACAAGCAGAAAGCGGATAATCTTATTGACGAAAAAACTTTGGTTTTTAATAAAGAGTTTAAATTAATATACTCAAGCTTATATGATACGGCTTACAAATGGGAAGCCGATGAATTAAAAAATTTAATAAATAAAAAAGAATTTTTTAAACGAAGAGGTGATACTGAAACGTTTGGCATTTTGTATAAATATAAAAATGAAGACTATTACACAATGGTTTCTGCAGTTGATACTGCTGGTTTTCGCAAATTGAATTACTTAACTTATGTTTTATTCTTCTCCTTTTTATTATTTACACTGCTAGCCTGGTTTTTAACAAGAACAACTGTAGCTAGACTGTTAAAACCTTTAGAGCAATTTCTTTTTAAAATAAAATCAATCAACGAAAATAATTTAGGGGAATTAATTCAGGTAAAATCAAATAATACTGAATTATTAATTTTAGCACAAGAATTTAATTTGATGTTAAAAAGGATTGACGAGTCATTGCAACACCAATCTGAATTTACGGCGAATGCTTCCCATGAATTAAGAACTCCTATTGCGCGCATCATTGTACAATTGGAAAATAAAATTAATGACCCTTTAACAACGCATACTGATAAATTATTTTTACAAAAATTAGTTTCGGATGCAAGTCAAATTTCTGAACTTATTCATTCATTGCTTATTCTCTCAAAAAATGATAAGACTATACCAAGCAATGAAGAATCAAATAGACTTGACGAAATTATTTATGATTGTATTGAAAAAATAAATACAATTTACCCAGATTGTAAAGTTTACTTTGATATAGAAATTGAAAATGAACAGGATGATATTATTGAACTAAGAGGCACTAAATCACTTTTAGAAATTGTATTTATTAACCTTATTAAAAATGCATACAGTTATAGTGATAATAAAGAAGTACATATAAAAATTATTCAAAAAGAGAATACGATACAGTGTCATGTTTTAAATAGTGGCAAAACTATCAGTTCCGACGACCAAAAACGATTATTTGAACCCTTCATGCGTGGCCAAAATGCCAATGGTATTTCAGGGTTTGGACTTGGCTTACGCATTGTTGAAAGAATATTAAATATTCAAAAAGCAACCATTCAATATCAATCGGTTGTCGATAATTTAAATGAGTTCATACTCGTTTTCCCGATTTAAGCCTTAATTAAGTCCTATTTGTAGCTAATTAAACAAATACGCGTCCTATTTGTTAGTAAGCTAGGTTAAAACTAATAAATGATTAAGCTTTCATTAATTTGAACCAACCTTGAACTTTTATTATTTAAATTTGCACTTTAATTTAAACATATCATCATAAAATATAAAGATGGAGCAGCAAAAAAAGGAAAAACAAGCTAAAATCCGCAAAGTTGTTATTGGGCTATTATTAATAGTTGCCCTTTATTTTGGAATCAAAAAAGTGGCGTTTTCGTTAACACATGAAACTACAGATAATGCTCAAATTGAAACCTCAATTGTGCCAGTCATTGCCCGAACTTCAGGCTATGTAAAAACAATTGCTATTAAAGATTATGATTCAGTACAACAAAATCAATTAGTAGTTGAGTTGGATGATGCCGAGCTTCAAGCAATTTTAGAGGAACAAAAAGCAGATTTATTACAAACTACTGCAGATGTTGCTAATGCAAAAGCACAATTAGAAAACGCCACATTATCATTAAAAAATAACAAAGGCATTATTGACTTAAGAACTATTCGTCAAAAGAAGGCTTTGAATGACTTAACAAGAGATCAAAATTTATATAAGGAGCAAGCGATTACAAAAAAGCAATTAGACGAAACTGAATATCAGGTTGCTTCAGCCAATCAAGAAGCTAATAATGCACAAACTGAATTGGCGATTGCTAATAATAAAATCGCTGTTTTAAGAGAGGCTTTAAACAAGGCAAATGCTACTATTCAAATGAAGCAAGCTAAAATTAAAGAAACTGAATTAAAACTTTCTTATACAAAAATTACTACGCCAAGTACTGGAAAAATTGGAAAAAAGAATATTAATATTGGTCAATTTGTACAAGCTGGAACGCCTATGTTTTCTATCGTAAACGATAGTAGCTATTGGGTTGTAGCGAATTTTAAAGAAAGCCAATTAGAATCTTTACATGAGGGTAAAAAAGTAAATATTCGTATTGATGCTTTTCCTGATTTAAATGTACAAGGAACTATTTTAAGTTTAAGTGATGCTACTGGAGCAAAGTTTTCATTATTACCTCCAGATAATTCAAGCGGTAACTTTATTAAAGTAACGCAAAGAATTCCAGTTAAAATTTCTATAGACAATCAAGCCGCTTTAAAAAATGCTTTAAGAGCGGGTATGAGTGTATTTATCACCGTTGACAAATAGTTTAATGGCAACTCCAAAAGGAATCGCAAAAGCAATTATCGTAATTACAACGGTATCAGCTGCCATTATGGAGCTGATAGATACCTCTATTGTAAACGTGGCACTAACTGATATTTCTGGAAGCTTAGGCGTAAGCATCGAAGATATTAGTTGGGTAATTACTTCTTACGCTATTGCAAACGTGATTATCATTCCACTTACTGGATTTTTAGCCGAATACTTTGGCCGAAAAAACTACTATATCGTTTCCATGATCATTTTTACGGTCGCCTCCTATCTCTGTGGGCAATCGGATAGTTTGGTGGAGTTAATTGCATGGAGATTTGTTCAAGGTATTGGAGGTGGAGCTTTGCTATCCACATCACAAGCTATTTTATTTGATGCTTTTGAACCAAAGGAAAGACCCATGGCAGCTGGTTTGTTTGGAATGGGTATTGTACTTGGTCCAACATTAGGGCCTACTTTGGGAGGATATATTATTGAGCATCATAGCTGGCCTTTGATTTTCATGATTAATATTCCCATTGGAATTATTGCAACCTTCCTTGCATTTACATTTATTGACAAAAAAGAGGGAGAGGGTAAAAACAAAAAGAATATCAAAATTGACTATACCGGTATTATGCTACTGGCCGTAGGAATTGGTTGTTTACAATATGTGTTAGAGCGTGGAGAGTCCGAAGAGTGGTTTTCAAGCGAAACCATCAGATATTGTTCTGGTATAGCACTTATAGGTCTTGCCATGTTTATTTGGTATGAATTAAGCATTAAACAGCCAGCGGTTAATCTAAGAGTGTTGGCAAATAGAAACCTTGCTTTCACCACCATTTTCACTTTTGTGGCAGGCTTTGGGTTATATACTTCTGTTTTTGTTTATCCAGTACTAGCGCAAAGAATTATGGGTTATACCGCATTTGAAACGGGTATTTCCTTGTTACCACCCACCCTGGCTGGAGTTATTATGATGCCCATTATCGGTAAATTAATGAGTAAAGGTGTTACCCCTATTCCATTTGTAATTGTAGGTTTTACTTTATTCTCGGTATATGCATTTTATAGTGCAGCCATGCCACCTGATGCTGGTAAATGGGATTTTTTCTGGCCATTATTAATTAGAGCATTTGGTATTTCAATGAGTCAATTGCCATTAATTAATCAGGCAGTGGTAGGTTTGGAGCCAAAAGATTATGCCTCGGGAATTTCTTTAAATAATATGATTCGTCAATTGGGCGGTGCTTTTGGTATTGCAATTGCCAATAATTATGTGGCACAACAATATTTTAAACACAGAACCAATTTAATATCCAATTTGCCTGCAGATGGTGCACAATGGCAGGAAAGAGTAGGCGCTGTATCACAAGGAATTGCATCAAAAACAGGCAATTTTCATGGGGCTACCCAAGGTGCATATAAATTAATTGATTTATCTGTGGATAGACAAGCTTATTATTTATCCTACTTAGATACTTTTAGATTGGTTGGAATATTCTTTTTAGTAGTTATTCCATTGGTATTCTTTTTAAGAACAAGAAAAAAATTAGATAAAGCTGCGATGGAGGCTGCTGCTGAAGCGCATTAAAATAGATATGAAAATGAAAAAATTAATTGCTGTTACATTTTTATTAGTTGTTGTGGGTATAGCTGCCAACGCGCAAACTGTTACTAATAATGAATTAAAATCATTGTTACAAAAGTCGGTAACCTACTTTCCTAAAGTGAAAGAGGTGGAACAATCTGTTCAATTAGCGGAGCAAAAATTAAAATTAACTGAATTAAATAAGTATCCTGATGTAACTCTGGATGCAAGTTATGCGTATATCCAACCAAAAATTGAAATTCCTTTTGGAGCTAATTCATTTCAATTTGTACCAGTTCACAATGTTTCTGGTGCAGTAAACGGAACTTATGCCTTGATTGACTTTGGACGATTAAAAGCGAATATCGAAAAATCAAAATTAGAATTACAATCAGCACATCATGTTGCAGCACAATTAGAAATTAGTTTGTTTTCACAAATCAGTCAATTGTATTTTCAAATTGTGTATGCTCAAAAAGCAATTCAAATTCAAGATCAAATTCTTTCCCTATTGAATGAAAATAAAAAAGTAATTGATGCACAATTGGCAAATGGAAGTGCTATTCAATTAGATGCATTAACTATTCAGACTAAAATTGATAATGAAAACAATAGAAAAATTGATGTAGAAACTAATTTGAAAAAGTTATTAAATCTTTTGAAATATGCAACTGGCGTGGACAATGTAACAGAGGGCCAATTAGTTTTAAATACAAAAAACTATACTTATGATGAAGCTTTTCAATTTGCAATTGAACATAATCCTTCATTAGCCATTGCGAAAGATAAAATTAGCATTTCAAAAACAGATGTAGCTATTAGCAAATTAAATGACAAACCATTCATTGGTGCAAAAGCATCCATGGGCTATAAAAATGGTTATTTGCCTGCAATAAATGATCCTAAATTTAATTATAATGCGGGTGTGGGCATTTCTATTCCTTTATTCAATGGTGGCAAAATAAAGCAATTGGTAAAAATTCAAGAAAAAGGGTTGGAGTTAAGTGAAACCAATGTTGCTGCTTTGTTACATGATACGGAGAAAGATATTCAAGCTGCTTTAATTGATATTAATAGTAGCCAAAACAGAATTAAAAATGCAAATACGCAAATTGAGCAGGCTGCATTGGCACAAAAATTAAGTGCATCTAAATTAAAAAATGGTACTGCTACTCCGTTGGAAGTAACCAATGCTAATACCGATTATCAAAAAGCGCTATTAAATCAATTGCAATATCAATATCAATTATGCAATGCACAAATTGAATTATTGAAAATTATGGGTGCGCCTATTGTAAACTAAAAGTCAGCGTAATCTTTAGCTTTCATCAAAATGATGTCTGCCTTAGAAACTGTCTTTAAGTATTCTGGAGCAGTAGATATTTTCTTCCAATAAGCATCTTCGCCAAATGCTTTCCAATGCGCGTCTCTGTCTGCCATATTTTTAAAACTAGTCATGTAAATTAAATTAGGCATGCGGGCACCTGCAATTACTTTAGAATAAAAAATGGCATTAAAATTTAATCTTGCAAAAAGTCCAATTTCTTTTCCTTCATTAAACATATGGACTTTTCTTAAGTGCATATCCTCAGTAGCACTTTCATAACTTCTGTATTCATATATACGTGCATCATTTTTTTCTTTCACTAAACTTGTTTTTTTCTCGTATTGTGGTTGTCCTTTAAATGCTTTTGTCAAAATAGTTTCCACTCTATTATACGGAAGGCTGCTATCTGCATTTTCTAAATGAATAATACCTTCAAATCCCATTGGGTCCATTTTCTCAATTTTTTGATCCAGGGATTCTACTTCATCAATACTTTTTAGTGGGATCCAAACATATAATTTTTTATCAGTAGCAGTGTCATTGTCTATTGGGGTAAAAACACCAACTTTTGAAATACCCGCTTCATGTAAATAAGGTAAATAGGTTGATTTCATAAATACATCAATATGCTCAATTTGCTTTTGATTACTGCAGTGGTATATTTGAATTAAATAATATTCTCTTGGAATTGCATTGGCAATTAGCGAAGTACTACATGTCAAAACGATTGTTAATACAAAGGCAAAAAGCATCTTTTTCATATTCTGTATATTTTAATAATCAAAAATAGGGTATCTAAGTACTAATTAAATTATTTATTATATTTATTTATAATTACGATGCTATGCAAAAGTCAAATACTTCCATTGTTCCCTTTATATTAATTACATGCTTATTTTTTTTATGGGGCTTTGCACATAATTTAGATCCAATCTTAATCCCCCATCTTAAAAAGTCCTTTACGCTAAGTACAACACAGGCAACCTTGGTGGATTCCTCAGTATTCATAGCCTATTTTGTAATGGCCCTTCCTGCAGGGTTTATTATGAAACGATGGGGTTATAAAATGGGTATCATTTGCGGCTTGCTTTTGTTTTCCTTTGGCGCATTTTTATTTGTACCAGCGGCAAATGAGCAGTCTTACCAATATTTTCTTTTTGCCTTATTTATTATTGCTTGCGGATTAACAATTTTAGAAACAGCAGCAAATCCTTATGCGTCTGCATTAGGTGATGCTAAAACTGCTACACTTCGTTTAAACTTTGCTCAATCTTTTAATGGTTTGGCAGTAGCCTTGGCGCCGGTAATTGGTGCTAAATTAATACTTACAAAAGGGTATACCAATACGCAATTAGCAAGCATGACAGAGGCAGCAAAAAAAGCATCGCTGGCTGCTGAAGCCGGTTCGGTGAAATTACCATATACCATACTTGCTTTTGTTTTATTAGCGATTGCAATTTTATTTTATTTTATAAAATTACCAGACATTCGAAATCATCAACAACATCATAATCAAAATGGTTTATTAAAAACGTTTAGACATAAAAATGTAAGCTGGGCAGTGGCAGCACAATTTTTTTATGTGGGTGCGCAAGTTTGTGTATTTAGCTTATTCATTTTATATGCAACCGAGGTAACACATATTACGGAGGTACAAGCTGCCACTTATTTAAGTGTAGGTGGATTGGCTTTTTTAATAGGAAGATTTATGGGCACCTTGTTTATGGCCTTTGTAAAACCTAATATTTTACTTACTATCTATGCTGTTATCTGTGCAGGCTTATGTATAGTAGCAATTAATTATACAGGTGTATTTACGCTTTATGCAATTATTGGAATTTGCTTTTTTATGTCCATCATGTTCCCAACTATTTTTTCTTTAGGTATAAAGGACTTGGGGCCGGATACCGAAATGGCCAGTAGTTTAATTGTAATGTCAATAGTGGGAGGTGCAGTAATGCCAAGATTTTTTGGATTAATTAGTGATGGAACAAAAAACATACAAAATGGATACGTAGTTCCATTTGTATGTTTTTTAGTGGTTGCCTATTTTGGGTGGCAGGGCCATAAAATCAAGTCGGTAAATTAGTGCTTATATACTTTACCATCTTTCATTACCCAATCAACATTTTGTAAAGCATTAATATCTTTTGTAGGATCTACTTTTAAAGCAATGATATCTGCAAAAGCGCCTTCTTTTATTTCACCAATTTTTCCTTCCATGCCAAGTAAAGAAGCAGCCGTAGTTGTGGCAGTTTGAATAGCTTGAATAGGTGTCAATCCCCATTGTACAAAGTAGGTAAAGTCTTTTGCTTGAGGTAGGTTCCAGTCATATCCACCAATATCTGTTCCGTAAGTTAGTTTTATACCCTTACTAATTGCTTTTTTAAAGGTCGCTTCAATAGATTGTTGAAAATATAAATTAATAGGGCTTCCTAATTTCGCCCTACCCTCTGCAACAAATTCATTTACAAATAAGGTAGGACACCAATAAATTCCTTTTGCTGCCATCAAATTCATACATTCTTCGTCCATGCCTGAGCCATGCTCAATTGATATTGCTCCAGCATTAATTGCTGCTAAAATTCCATCTCTTGTCATTGCATGTGCTGCTAATTTTTTTCTACTTTTTAAAGTTTCATCTCCAATAGCTGAAATTTCTTCCGTAGTAAAATTAGGTAGCGATCTAAAGGAGCCATCCGCTAAACGGTAGTAGCCACGGTCTGCGTATATTTTAATCCAATCAGCACCTTGTTCAATTTGTTGACGAACTGCTCTGCGTGCTTCATCTGCACCTGTAATTTCAATAACACCTTTTGGTAACTTTAATTCCCAAGCATAGTCTGAAGCTTTAATTGGATAATGGCCCGTAGTATTCATAGCCAATGTAGCAATTTGCATTCTAGGCCCTGTAATTACCCCTTTATTAATGGCCTTTTTAACATCAACATCTGCAAAGCCAGCACCTTCTGTACCAAGGTCTCTAATAGTTGTAAAACCATTCATAATAGCCTTTTGTGCACTTTTAGTTGCTCTAATAGTTCGATAAGGAATAGATTCTTTTAAAACTTGCACATCATAATCTTCCGAAGTAATATCTCCTTGTAATAATACATGGGTGTGTGCATCAATCATTCCAGGCATCACGAAATAATTACTCAAGTCAATACTTGAGTCTGCTTTGCTTGCTGTTTTAGAAACTGAAACAACGGTATTGCCTTTTAATAATACGTATTGATTCTCTAATACTTTTCCTTCCTTCGTGTCAAGTAATTTTCCGCACTTAATTAAAATTGTTTTTTGAGCAATTGCTACACTATTGATTAGTAAAGTCATTGCAAGGATTGCTACAGCGTGCATTATTTTTTTCATAGATAAATTTTAAATGATTATTTTATTCGCCTTTAATTAAGAAAGTGTAAAAATTAATACATTTTTGAAAATCAGCAATTTGCATTCTTTCATCAATGCCATGATACCCTTTTGCATCCGTTAAAGGTGAAAAGTTTACTACTCCCTCACTTACTTCTCTATAATTTCTGGAGTCAGTAGCGCCTACCATTAACATAGGCGCAACTACCACATCTTTCACTACGGCGCGTACTGCCTTTTCAACTCTTTTATAATACTTGCTATTTACATCTGTAGTTGGCGAAGGTTCAGTCATGTAATTTTTATAGTAGGTTATCTTAATGTTGGTATCATTAACTATTTTTTGAACATAATCAAAAACATCTTTAGTACTTTGACCGGGTAAAATTCTACTATTGATATAAGCGGTAGCAAATGTTGGAATTACATTATCTCTAACACCACTATTAAATACGGTAGGCACTAAGGTAGTTCGGATTAAAGCGTTGCTAGTGGGTTGCTCAGCCATCTTATTTACTACGTTGCTTTTGAAAAGCCATAAATTAGACAATGCCATTTTTTCCCAAAAATTTTCGTTGTATGCGCTAATACTTTTAAGATATGCTTCAATAGGAGTAGTTAATTGAGTAGGCATTGGGTTTTGACTCAGTTTAGCAATCGCGTTGCTTAACATATCAATTGCAGTTTTACTTGCTGGAATGGAAGAGTGTCCACCTGCTTTTTGTGCAGTTAATACAAGCGTCACATATCCTTTTTCACCTACACCAATGGAAGCAATAGGCGCTTTAACCGACTTATTATCTTCAGTTGAAATTTCTCCACCTTCATCTACTACTAAATCGAATCTTTTATGAATTGATTTAAAATATTTCACCATTGCAGTAGCTCCTTTTCCGCTTGATTCCTCATCGGCACCAAAACAAAGTAGTATTGTTTGCTTTGGCTGAAATCCTTTGGCTAATTGCGCTTCAGTTGCTTCTAAAATACTAATCATGCTAGATTTATCATCTAAAACCCCTCTTCCCCAGATATAATTTTCTTTTACTTCACCTCCATAGGGTTTTGCATGCCATAATTTAATGGCAGATGCTTCCACAGGAACAACATCATAATGGGCCATTAAAACCATGGGAAGTATACTCGTATCTGTTCCTTTCCATTCATAGATATAATTGAAACTATCAATGATTGTTCTTGGTAAATTTTTATGAATAAGTGGGTAGGTGTTTTCTAAAAACTTTCTATACTTCATAAAAGTAAGGGTATCAAACTGATAATCATCATTGGGAGTTTCGGTACGCAATTGAATTGCTGCACTCATATGCTCAATTGCATTCTGTGGTAATGCCGCTAATACCACTTCTTTTTGATTGCTAATAGGTTTATTGGAAACTGTTTTAACTACAACAATAATTGTAATTATCAAAAATGCAAGACCTAATACCGTAAATATTTTTTTCATTTATACTGATTGTACTGAAAGATACGAAAGATCAATAAACTGGATAAATAAAAACGCCCCCAATAAATTGGAGGCGCCCTAAAAATCAAAATTCCTGTTTATGCTCTAAAACCTTTTCTGCGTATCATTTCTTGTCTAATTTCTTGCAAAAATTCACGATCTACTTTTAAGGCTTCATTTACTCTTTCATCAGACTTTAAAATTGGTTTTAAATCTGCTTTGTATTTTTTTCTGGCAGCTAATAATCCTTCCTGAAGTTGGATTTCATCATTTGATTTACTATCCATAATTTCTTTAGCCGCTTTTTTGTGCGCATCATATACTGGCCAAAATAATTCAGCTTCTGCTGTTGTTAAAGAAAGCTTCTTAGTGAAGAAGTCGATCTTAAACATTTCAATTTTTTCTTTGTTTGGCCCCATTTCGCCTCTTTTGCCAAAGCGTCCACGACCTGGACCTTGCTCCATTGGTGGTCTTGGTGGAGGAGGTTGTTGTTGCGCAAATGTAGCAGTTGATATTGCCATCATTGCCATTCCTAAAACGATGTTTTTCATAAGATGTAGTTTAAATTTATTGAGTATTATTTGTGTCTTTTATTAAGTGTGCATTTATGTTTTCTAAATTGCTGGTTTCTTTATTGATTTCTGCCTGCCAGTCAATTTCTGCTATTGCTTCATTTTCATTTACATAGGCGTCAATTTCAGTAGTAGTAATTTCTTGTATACTTATATTACTTGCCACTGTTTGTTCATGGTCATTTGATTGCAACCATAAATAAGTTGTAGCAATGATTGTAAAAAAGCTTGCAGCTACCGCAATTTGGCCCCATTTAGGAATAAAAAAACTTGACTTTTTCGCTTTATTTTCCTTGCCAACTTTACTTAAAACCTGTGTTTCAAATTGTTGGAAATAATTTGCAGGCACTTCAAATTGCTTCGCCTCATAATTATTTAATACCTGCTTTGAAATCAAGTTTTCGACAAGGGCTTTGTCATTTAATATTTCGATATTTTCCTTATTATTATTCATCACGTTAATTTGACAACTATTGATCTTATTGGTTTAATCCTTTTTTAAAATTTCTTCCATTTTTTTAAGGGCTTGGTGAAAATTTGCTTTAGCTCCACCCACCGAAGTCCCTGTTATAGACGCAATTTTTTCGTAGTTCATTTCTTCAAAATAACGTAACATAAATACAAATCGTTGTTTTTCAGGAAGTTGTTGAATTGCTTGTTCTAATGCAATTTGAATTTGACTAGATTTTGGACTATCTGAGCCAGCGGCTGCATTTTCATAATCTAAGTTATCCTCAGATTGACTTTGAGTAGCTTGTTTTTTCTGCTTTTGTAAAAAGTCAAGGGTTTCATTATAGGCCACCCTAAATAACCATGTGGAGAATTTACTTTCCATTTTAAATCCATCCAATTTAGACCACACTTTTATCCAAACCTGCTGTGCAACATCATCGGCATCAGCATGCTCTGAAACCATCCTTTTAATTTGAAAATATACTTTTTGTTGATGCTTTTTTAATAATAGCGTAAAAGCTGCTTCTTTTTGGAAACCTTGCTGAAATTGTATTATTAAATCTTGATCATTATGCATACTGTAAATTTAGACAATACTTTCTTAGAATGGTTTAATGCTTTACCTTTAATATTCACTCTTCAAAATATAAAAAATGAAAAAAATAAACATTTTATTCCCTTTAGTACTTTTGGTTTTTGTAAATATTGTTAGTGCACAACAAGTAAATATTATTAATAAAGCCGAAACGGAGCGAATTGAAAAATATCTTTCATCGGATGAATTGGAGGGAAGAAGAACTTATTCAAAAGGAATTGATAAAGCTGCAGATTTTATTGCTAGTGAATTTAAGCAATCAGGATTAGCTACATTTAATAACAGTGATAGTTATTTACAAAAATTTACAAGATTAAATGCAAAATTTATAGGGGCATCGGCTAATCTTGATGGGACAACATTGGACACTAAAAATGTAATTGTACTTACAAGTGAACCAACAGTATCTATTTCGGAGACGAGTGGATATGAAGTTGTTAAAATTGCAAAAGATGATAATTTAGGGTTAGTAGCAAGAAAATATTTAGCAGCCAATAAAAATTATATTGTTTTAGTAGACGAGAGCTTCGCAAATAATTTTAGCAGACTGATACAATTTAAATCAGGTATTACTGCAGCGCAAAAGACAGTTGTATTTATTTTAACCAATCAAACACCTACAAAATTCACTATTCAAGCTACACATAAAATTGAAACTTTAAATTTAGCCAATGTGGTTAGTGTATTACCGGGAAAAACATTACCTAATGAATATGTCATTTTCTCAGGACACTATGACCACCTAGGTATTAATAGTTCAAAAGCAATGAATGGCGATTCTATTTATAATGGAGCAAATGATGATGCAGCTGGAACTACTGCTATGATTATGCTTTCTAAATATTTTTCAGCAAAAAAGGACAATGCACGCACTTTAATATTTGTAGCATTTACTGCGGAGGAAATAGGTGGATTTGGAGCACAATATTTTTCAAAGCAATTTGACCCCAATACTGTAAAAGCAATGTTTAATTTAGAAATGATAGGAACAGAAAGTAAATGGGGCAAAAACAGTGCTTATATCACTGGGTTTGAAAAAACGAATATGGGTGCCATCTTACAGAAAAATTTAGAAGGATCTGCTTTTAAATTTTATCCAGATCCATATACCGATCAAAATTTATTTTATCGTTCAGACAATGCAACGCTTGCAAGACTAGGTGTGCCAGCACATACTATTTCTACTTCCAAAATGGATAATGAACCTAATTATCATAAACCTAGTGATCAATTTGAAACATTAGATATGGACAATATGAATGAAATTATTAAAGCAATTGCTTTAAGTTCTCAAACTATTATTTCAGGCAAGGACACTCCATCAAGAGTAGATACAACACAATTAAAATAGTTCAATATCCATATTTGAAATTATTATGAAAAGAATTTTACTATCCGCAATATTTTTTGTGAGTTTGTTAGGTCAAGCACAGGTAAAAAATTATTATCCAAGTGCAAATCAGTGGGATGCAAAATCACCTACAAGCTTTCAAATTGATTCCAATAAATTAAACTTAGCCATTCAATTTGCGAAAGACAATGAGTCAAAAAATTCAAAAAATTTATGGCTAACACAAGCCATTCAGTTTGGCAAAGAGCCCTTTTCGGATCCAATTGGCCCCATGGCTAGTAGAGGACCTGCATCTGGTTTAATTATTTATAAAGGATATATTATTGCATCATGGGGCGATCCTAATGCAGTTGAAATGGTTAACAGTGTAACCAAGAGTTTTGTTTCTACGGTAGTAGGTTTAGCGGTAGAAAAAGGGTTAATTCATTCTATTGATGATAAGGTATATCCATACTTACCCCCGATTCAAGTAGTGCAAAATGGGGTTCTAGCACCGCAAAATCCAATTGAACAAACTTCTTTTCTTTACCCGTTTGAAACTGTGCACAACAGAAAAATTAGCTGGGATCATTTATTAAGACAAACCAGTGATTGGGAGGGTGTCTTGTGGGGAAAGCCTGATTGGGCAGATAGACCATCTGATAAAACAGACGAATGGACAACGCGAAAAAGATTTGAACCAGGAACTGTCTTTAAATACAATGACACTAGGGTAAATGCATTAGCCTTAGCAGCTACAACAGTTTGGAGAAAACCATTACCCGAAGTTTTAAGAGAACAGGTAATGAATCCAATTGGAGCATCTAATACCTGGGCTTGGACAGGATACAATAATGCGTGGATTGTACTAGATGGTAAAATGGTTCAATCCGTAAGCGGCGGTGGTCATTTTGGAGGCGGCATGTTTATCAATGCATATGATATGGCAAGATTTGGTTTGTTGACTTTGAGAAAAGGAAACTGGAATGGGAAACAAATTATTCCTGAATCATGGATTCAAAAATCAACAACACCCACTCCTGCAAATACTGGCTATGGTTTTATGAATTACTTTTTAAATACCAATCAAAAAATGTATCCATCAGCACCTGCAACAGCATTTGCACATTTGGGTAATGGTACCAATGCTATTTATGTTGACTCTGAACATGATATTGTTGCAGTAGTTAAATGGATGGATGATAAATCAATGGATGGCTTTTTAAAATTAATGTTAAGCGCACTGCCAAGTAAATAAGCTTCGCAAATAGCTATGTTTAGCTATTTGCTTTTTGTAATTTATGAAAGCTGAAGTAGGAAGTAAGTAGTATTCCAAAAAACACCAATGCCATTATAGTATTTCCAATTGGATCACCTACTGAAATATGTGCATTAACTGCGGTTAGGTACATGATCCCAAATCCTACATAAGCCCATTCTTTGAATCGAGCTGGAACAGCGGGCACAATTAATAAAACTAAACCCACCAATTGTCCAATACTCACTTCAAGACCTAACCAACGAGGAATTCCTAAATGTGCAGTACCTTCTTTCGCCATTTCGGAGTTCATCATAATAGCTGTGGAAGCAAATAAGCAAATAATACTTGTAGTGACCCAGTAGATAATTTTTGTTGTTTTCATGACTTTTTTATTTGAATTGTAAAATAGTAAAAGTTGGAATATTTATTAATTATTTATTTTGATGGCTTCAAATTCGCCCTTATCCGTATTTTTTTGCACCTTACCTGCTTCAAATACTTTCCCGTTCATCGCAATATAAACTCCTGGTTGTAGTACTTGTACAAAAGCGAGGGCACTTCCTAAATTAAATAACCCATCACTACTTCCAAATTTATAAGGCACCATGGCACCAGTTAATACTATTGTTTTATGAGGGCAATTGGATTGAATAAATTCAGCTGTAATAGTCATGGTATCTGTACCATGTGTAATTAAAATTTTATTTTCTGTTGCATTATTAATCGCATTAGCAATACATTTTCTATCCGCATCTATAAAATCTAAGCTGTCTTTCATCATAAGTGTCTCAATGGATAAATCTAATCTGCTTCGCCCCAAATCGAGCATTTCAAATAAATGCGTTTCTTTAAAATAAAGACTACCATTTAATTCATTGTATTCTTTATCAAATGTTCCACCAGTAATAAAAACTTTTATACCCTGATCCATAATTTATTTTTGTCTAAAGTTATCGCCTATAAATGAAAGTGCATTAATTACACCCGTTCTCCAATAAGTCCAATTGTGTTCCCCATCACGCATTCTGAATTCATGAGGTACATTTTTTTTAGTTAAATCAATGTGTAATTGTGCATTGCCTACCGTTAAAAAATCACCATCTCCACAATCAATCCAATATTTTACAGCCGACAATTCTTCGGTTTTCTTTCCTTCAATAATACTAAATACACTATTCCTATACCAGGTTGGCGTAAGACGATCTTTGCCTTTTAAATCTTTGCCAATTGTATTTCCAAAATAGGTATTGTACATACCCTCTTTCATGTTTTCATAATCCTCATTAGTCCAAATTGCCGCACTTAATGGTGCCGCTGCCACAAATAAATTTGGATATTTTAATGCATAAAGCAAGCTTCCATAACCACCCATAGATAACCCTGCAATGCCTCTAAATCTTTTCTCTGCTTTTACATGGTAGGTCTTTTCAATATGCGGAATTAATTCTTTGATAAAAAAATCTTCATAATTCATGGAGCCATCAGCAGCATTGATATAAAAACTTTGAAAACCATCAGGTGTAACAATAATCATTGGAGGAATGGTGCCATTCTTAATTGCCGCATCGGCTAATCGATTAATTTCTCCAAATTGAACCCATCCATTATCAGCATCACCATATCCATGTAATAAATAAGTTACAGGGTAGGTTCTCTCATTAGTATAATAGTCACTAGGCAAATAAATAGTATAGTGCACTTCTTTATTTAAAATCGTACTTTTTATAATTTGTTTTTCTTTCACAATACCTTGACTCTTTAAACTCGTAAAAGTCAATAATAGTAAGGATAATATGTAAAATAGCTGTTTCATAATTTGTATTATTTCATCAATCAAATAGAATTAAAAATTATCATCGTTAATTTCCAACCAATAACCATCCGGATCTTGTAACCAAATTTGATGCACCCCATCCACTCGAGTAGTTATTTTATTTTTGTTTCCAGCAACGTCCTCAAATGGCCAGTTTATTTTTAATAATTTATTGGTAAATGCAGTAAAGTCAGGAACCGTAAAACAAGTATGTTGGTTTTTATAATATTCCTTTTTTTGTTCAGCACCTTGTATCACATGCAACATGGTGTGTTCACCTGTTTTATACCAAATATGTTTTCCGTCGTGAAAAGGTTCTGTAATGGTGTCTAAACCAATAATATTGGTGTAAAAATTACCAGCAACCGGTATATTCATTACATAAATGGCAGTATGATTTATATGGACTTTTGAATTTGCCTTTTGAGCTGATACTGATATTCCAATGCTTAATAAAGCAATAAGGCAAGCAATTTTCATTTTTTCAATTTTTAGATAGTTCTAAGATACAACAATCTCCCTTTGCATCTAAGCCTCTAATATGTATAGCCGCGATTGAATGCAAATAATTCAAAATATTTATTTAATCTACTAATATAGTAGACAAATAAAATTTGTATATTTACCCTTTATTAGTCTTTAATATAGGATACCCATGAAAAAAGCTGCTTTTATATTGTTTGCAATAACTATTACTTTTAACACTTTTGCGCAATCAAAAGCGTTGACTGACTCAGTAAATAATTGGTATAAAAAAAGAAACTATTATTTAAAAAAAGAGGATGGGTGGCTTAATTTAGAAGGCTTATTTTGGTTACATAAAGGCGTCAATACTTTTGGTAGTGCAGCTGGAACCGATTGTCATTACCAACATCCGATGTTTCCTGAACAACTTGGTAGTTTTGTATATGAGGGCGATTCGGTGGTTTGGAAAAATGCAACTGCCAACACGATTACCATTCATAAAAAGGCAACACTAAAAGAAGAGGCGTATAAAGTATTTAGTGCAGGTGCTTCCTATAGCGATAAAGTAATGGATTATGGTCAATTTTCCTGGGTGATCATAAAAAGAGAAGATAAGGTAGGCGTAAGATTTAGAAACTTAAAAGCCAACACCCTATTGAATTTTAAAGGAATTGAACGTTTTCCAGTAAGTGATAAATGGAAATTAAAAGCAAGATTGGTACCACCTGCACAAGACTTTTTAATGATTACCAATGTACTTGGTCAAACAACTGCAAGTAAAAACGCAGGCACTTTACATTTTCAAAAAGAGGGTATTGAATACACATTAGATGTAATTGATGAAGGAGGCCCAACTTTATTTATCGTTTTTGCGGATCAAACTTCTGGTATATCAACCTATGGTGCTGGAAGATTTATTGATGTCCCAAAGCCGGATAAAGACGGCAATACGGAGATTGATTTTAATATTGCTTACAATCCTCCATGTGCTTTTACTGCTTTCGCCACCTGCCCATTACCTCCAAAACAAAATAGATTGGTATTAAAAATTGAAGCTGGCGAAAAAAATTATGGACATCATTAAACAGTCCATTAACTTTGGATGAATGAATAAGGTTAGTAATTCAAAGTTTTCAATTGCGGTAATTGGACTCGGCTATGTAGGCCTTCCTTTAGCTGTTGAATTTGGTAAAAAATACCAGGTAGTTGGTTTTGATATCAATACAGAAAGGATTAATTCCTTAGTTCAAAAAAAAGATGACACCCTTCAAATAACCTATTCAGAAATTGCTTCTGCAGCAGGTTTAAGTTTTACAGATAGTGTAGCAGCAATTGCAAATTGCAATATTTATATTGTTACGGTTCCCACTCCTGTTGATGATAATAAACTACCAGATTTATCTCCTTTGTTAAATGCGAGTCAAATGATTGGCACATTGCTTAAAAAAGGAGATATTGTAATTTATGAAAGCACCGTATTTCCTGGATGTACCGAAGAGGACTGTGTACCAGTATTAGAAAAAGTAAGTGGACTTGTTTTTAATACTGATTTTTATTGTGGGTATTCACCTGAAAGAATTAATCCAGGTGATTTGGTAAATACATTAGTCAAAATTAAAAAAGTAACATCTGGTTCAACGCCAGAGATAGCAACGATTGTAGATGATTTGTATGGGAGTATTATCACTGCAGGAACGCATAAAGCGTCTAGTATAAAAATTGCAGAGGCATCAAAGTCTATTGAAAATGCGCAAAGAGATATTAATATTTCCTTTGTAAATGAGCTAGCATTGATTTTTGATAAAATGGGTATTGACACACAGGAGGTATTAGATGCTGCTGCAACCAAATGGAATTTTCTTCCTTTTAAACCAGGGCTAGTTGGAGGACATTGTATTGGGGTTGATCCATATTACTTGGCCTATAAAGCAAAGCAGTTAGGGCACAATCCACAAGTAATTTTATCAGGTCGTGAAGTGAATGATCAAATGAGTTCCTTTGTTGTTCATAAATTAAAAAGATTGCTACATTTAAATGGGGTAGACAAAAATGGAGCAAGCCTATTATTATTGGGCGCTACTTTCAAAGAAAATTGTCCAGATATACGAAATTCAAAAGTGTTTGATATCTATCATCAATTGAATGAAATGGGGTATCAAGTTCACTTATTTGATCCTTTTGCTAATGCAAAAGAAGTTTTGTTAAAACATAAAATACAGCTTACTACCTCTTTACAAAAGTATGATGGTATTGTTTTAACTGTGGCACATGATTTTTTTAAATCTCTTGATTACCAACAATTAAAATCAGCTACCGCATCTGTTTTATTTGATACAAAATCATTTTTAGATAAAAAAATAGTTACAGCAAGGCTGTAACTATTTTAATTGCGAAAGTTATACTACGCTTTAAGTTAAGCGTATTGTAGTATATTATTCAGGATGATATATTTTTTCTGCATGTTTAAGCACTTCATTTTTATCAAGCGTCATTGGCTTTAAAGTTTGTGCTTGGTACATAGCTCTTTGGTCAGCAAAATGTGGGCTTTCAGGATGCATACTCGCTCCAAAAGTATTAACAGATTCAATATGTGGTAAGCTACCATCCTTAGGGAATCTTACTAAATTAATATAGGCATCACCACTATTCATTTTTCTAGTTCCGTTTGTGTAAGGCTCAGACATTACTGCTGCTAAAACATCTGGCATACCTGCTTGTGGCCAACTTTCATCACCACGTACTAATTTTTGTAAATCGCCTAAAACAATATCGGTACGGCCAAAATATTTAAGTAAGTAGTCATTAATTTTTTCATAAACAGTGATGGCTTCTTTAATTGTAAGCATGTCATTTTTGCGTCCTTCCATTACCTGCGGCACCATATAGTACGCTAAATTATAAATAGCGGCTCCTTTACTGTCCACTACTGCCGCGTGATCCCATGTTTTTAAAGTTGTTATTAATTGTGCAATTTTTGGATTTGCTTTTTCATCTACCAAAAACATACTATCTGCATTAAAGCCATAAGGGAATAATATTTTATTTGGTAAACTTCTATCAAATTTTATTCTTTTCAAATCTTCAAAACTAATTTTATCCAACTGATCAATTAAATCCTTTGCACGTCTACTTCTATTGTCATGATAAGTTTCGTATCCATCATTCGCATCAAACTTGGCTGGATCTAAATTGTCTTTAATATCTGAAGCTAAAAAAGGAGAGTGATTGGTATTAAATAAATAACCACTTTTTGGATTTATGTATTGAGGCAATTCATTTAAAGGTTTAAACTTGGTCCATAAAGTAGCCATCGTATTGCCTGGCACTGTGCTGCTCCAATGATAAGCAGTATCAGGATTTCGGTATGGCATTTTGCCATTTGAAATATAATAAATGGTGTCCTTATTATCAGCATACATAATATTAAACATGGCTAAATGATTCTGATTTAACGCTTGTTTAAATTGAGTAAAGTTAGCTGATCTGTTCATGGCATACCATTGCTGTAATGCACCTGCGTCCATCAAGGAAGGCAAACGCATGGAAAAGTATTCACCCTTTGGTGTTGCTACAGTTGGCCCGTAAATAGAATTATACACTGTTTTATAAATAGGAAATGGAATGCCCTTTATGTTTAATTTAATTTTTCTTTTATCTAGTGTAAGCCATTTGCCATCTACGATATATTGGTTTGGATGATCTTTGTCAGACTGTAATTGATATACATCTATTTTGTCTTGAAAATTTACAGTATGGGCCCAAGCTAAAGTGGGTGTTACTCCATGAAATATTAAGGGGGCTCCAGGAAATAAACCACCTAAGATATTCCATCCTTCTTCACTTTGTAAATGAGCTTCATAAAAAGCAGTAGGTCCTTCAATAGGTTGATGTGCATTAATCACCAACATATTTTCACCAGTTACTGATTTACTTGAATGTATGGCAAATGCATTACTACCTTCGCCGGTAAATCCTGACAAATGAGGGATAGTGCCATTTAATATTTTTGGAAGTGCTTTGTCCACTCCACAAAAAACGGCAACTGAAAATACAGTACTCGATAAATATTCTTCAACTGAAACTGGGAATACATATTTATTAAGCACTTCATTAGGATGTGCTTTTGCGTAGGCTTCCAATCCCATTAAATATCCTTTTACTAATTGTAAAAATTTTGGGTCCATACTATTGATCTGTGCATCCACTAAAGCCCTTGTATTTAATAGTCCTACCACAAAATCAATTGGCGCCCCTTTTTTACCCATATAAGTAGAAAGCTTCCCCTTACCTGTTAATAATAAAGTTTGAATCGTTTTAAAATCATCCTCGCTATGCGCCCATGCAATACCATAAGCTACTTCGGGATCTGTTGGCGCAAAAATATGAGGGACACCATAGCTATCTCTTGCAATGGTAATTTTATCTGGATGAATCGTTGGGTTTGCACTGTTTTGTGCTTTAGCTATTTTTCCAGTAAATAAACAAGCAACCATCAAGCTTAAATGCGCAATCTTTTTAATCATGTATGTATTTTAATAATTAGGAACTGTAATTTATAGATTATATCTAAATTTGCTTTATAAAATACTTATATAACAATGATAGAGTCTAAAAGGTTTGGTTCTAAAAAAGCATTAATTGATATTGATGAAACTATTTGCTTTTATTCCGATAAACGCGTTTATGAGTTGGCTGAGCCCAACTTTGATAATATTGCAAAGATTAATAAATTATTTGATGAGGGTTGGCATATTACCTATTGGACCGGAAGAGGAGAAAGTTCAAAGCGTGATTTAAAGGCATTGACATTAGAACAGTTAAATAACTGGGGTTGTAAGTTTAATGACTTAATTACGGGATATTGCCCCAACGGAGGACCTACTAAACCTAACTTTGATTTAGTGATTGACGATAAAGCAAAACGAATAGAAGAGTTATAATTTGTTTTTCTATTAATTTTATAATGGTCGTATCCAGATATTTCTAAAACTTACTGGGTTACCACCATCCATACCATGGTCTTGTAAAATTAAAGGCATTTTGTTGGCATGTTTTACATATTTAGGTAAACCAATCCACTCAACACCGCCATATACAATTGCATTATTTTGAACTAAAATTCCATTTAGCAAAACAGTCATATGCGCTGGAGTTGCTAATTCACCATTCTCCTTAAATTGAGGGGCCGTAAAAATTACATCATAAATTTGCCACTCTCCTGGTTTTTTACAAGCAGTAACTAAAGGAGTATGTTGTTTGTAGATACTTCCAATTTCTCCATTTACGTAAGTTGGATTATTGTAATTGTCTAAAATTTGTAATTCATAATTACTCATAAACCAAATACCACTATTGCCTCTTGTTTGGTTGCTGCCTTTAATTTCAGCAGGCTCTCTAAATTCAAGGTGTAATTGACAATCACCAAATGCTTCTTTGGTTTCTAAATCTCCTGAACCTTTTACTACAGTTAATGCGCCGTCAGCGTCAATCTTCCAGCCTGGCGTACCTCCATTTTTCTTTTGAAAAGCATTGAAGTCTTTACCATTATAAAGTACTATTGCATCGGAAGGTGCATCTGCAACAGTTGTTCCTGGTGTAACTGATTTTGGAATTGGATTCCACACTTCTGTTTTAGCAGCTTCATATTCTAAACTATCCTGTCTGCTTTTAAATTTTGATTGTGCATTAGCTAATATAGTATAACTACAAAAAGCCAAAGTAATTAATGCAATTCTTTTCATTAGGCAATTTTTAAATGTATAGCAATTTAAGTTCTATAATTGAAAAATAAAACTTCTATGACTTATATTTTATAAATGTGTAAGGCAATTTTTAAGTACGAGCAGTGCCTTTTATAAGTCCTCTACAATTTATGGACTTACAACTACATTCAAAAGGCTCCATGCTATCATCTAAAAAGCTTGCATAGTCCAAAGTAAGTTCTTCTCCTTTTTTAATATCACGAATGGTATAAACATTCAAACCAATGTATTCACAATTGGCATTGCAGCTATGATTTTGCGGGGACCATTCTTCAGGCTCTAATGCCCATAATATATATACATTCTTACTAATAGGGTAGGCATATCTTCGGAAACTTAATTTTTCATTTTCATTCCAATTTTCATCCACATATTTTTTGGTAACGATTCTTTGTGCTTTTTCCTCTCCTTTAAACAATAGGGTTCCCTTGGGCAAATCAAATTTTGAATAAATACCATATCCTGAAATTGCATTGCCTTTTATAACATGTTTCTTTTGCTTACGTTGATATCTCGCGAGTCCTTCAATGATGATGCGCTCTAAAAACCCTCTTTGTCCAGCTCCATCATATTGTAAAATATAATCTGCAGAACCTTCGTAGCCTTCTGCATAAAAAACAGAACAAGTAAAATTAATTTCTAAAAAAAAGATTTCTCCTTTTTCATTCATTCTAAAATCCATTCTTCCATAACCTACTCCATTAAAGGAATTAAAAACTTGCTCAGCAATATTTTGTAATTTTTTTGAAAGTAACGGATCGCTAACAGGTATATTTGCATTGGGATGTAGCTCAGAGGTTTTTAGTGCATAAGTTTTAAAACTAAAGCCTTCGGGAAAAATATATTCAACAGGTAAAAATCGTGTACATGTTTTTCCGTCTGCATTGGCACAAACTAAAACCGTAAACTCTCTGCCTTCAATATATTCTTCAACTAATGCGGATCCAAATTCTTGTAAAATGGATTTTACTTTTTGTAAAAGTGCATTTTCATTTAAAACCTTACTTGCATCATCTACGCCAAGACTATCACCCGCCTTTGCCGGTTTTACAAATAAGGGAAATTGTAAGTTACCAGGCAACTGATTCAAATCTTCGGCTGATTCAATTAAGATATGTGCCGGTGTTTTTACATCCTCACAAAAAGCCAAATATTTCATAATGGCTTTTGGCGGATCATATAAATTAGCTGTTGGGCCGGTGTAAGGAAGTTCTAGCAAGTCTAAGCTGGCAATAACGTCAATCGAAGGCACTTTCCATTCCAAATAACCTTCACATAAATTGATGTATAAATCGTAATTGTGATTTTTTAGCTCTTTTAATTGTTGGTAGGTAGTGAGTTTATTTAAAAATACATGATCAAAAGTGGCTTCGGGCATGATTGCAGATAAATTCCTCTTAGGATCGTAGTATTGATAATCGACGCCAGATGTTGAATAGTCAGGTTGTAGCACACAAATTTTTAATTTTTTAAAACTGTTAGAATCGCCTAAGATGGGAAGAGGGTGCATGGTTTAATTATTTTCTTCTTCGAGCAAATGCATCATTAATAATATGGATGACTAATTCGGTAAAGCTTTGATTTGCATATCTTAAAATAGCTCCAATAGATGTAAAGTTTTCATCCTCGCTAATTCCACATTGTGCGTTTACTTCTAGTACATATGGAATTCCAGTGGTACGATCCACTCTAATATCAACTCTAGTATATCCGGTACCCCCAACTGAAATATATGCGTCCCAAGCTACTTTTTGAATTTCTACATGTTTGTCTTTATCTCCTAATGCATATTCATAAAAGTTTTCATTTTCTGGCATAGCAGTTTCTTCTTCGTATATTTCCCATAGCCTATCAAAAGATAAAAATTTTTCATTTGCAGGCAGTGAAGCATGAAAGACTCTTTCAACAGGAGGATATATTTTTGCAAATTCAGGAATGCTATGGGTTCCAACAATCATCACTGTATATTCAGGCCCATCAATAAACGATTCCGCTATAATGCCTTCTGCTGATAAGTTCCAGCCTCGATACCCTTCAAACATTTTATTAATTTGAGTCGTTAATGCTAACTCATTATCAACCACGTTTTTTATACCAACTCCTAAACTTCCACCGGAAACTGCAGGCTTTACAATTAAGGGAGTTCCTAATTTTTTTAATATAGGCTCAGGATTAATTTTATTATTTTGAATATGCTCCCATTTAGGTGTAGGCACATTTGCATTATCAAATGCCAACTTCATAGGAATTTTAGAAGTAGTAATATCATAGAAAAAATCATCAGCACCTGTATACACTAATTTTTTTTCTTCCAATGCTTTAATTACTGAAACACCAGGTGCGCCATTAATTTCATCTCCATCACATAAGTTTAAAACAACCGGGAAAAAAATTCCTTTTTGTCTTTCACTTGAAATTTCTTGAATAATATTTTTATAATTCTCTAATGTAACGGGTTGCCATTTCCATGGAATATCTAGTGCTTCAAATACTTTTTTATATTCCTCAATACTTTGCGTAAAGTCATAGTAATATTCCAAATTTGGATCTGGATTATGAAGTGATGGCGCTAAGACCCAAACCTTTAAATGTCCAACTGGGACAAAGGGATAAAATAAATTTCGTAATGCTGCCAACACTTCTATAGATATATTAGTAAATGATGTATTGAAGTTATTAAATATTATATAATCATCAGTCATTTACCCCTTTATTTAATAAGCATCTATGCTAAGCATATAATTTATATATATAAAAATTAGGCTTTAGGGTAATGGGGTTAAATGCCTTTGTTTTTCAAGCCAATTATATTTCTTATTATCTGCAAATCAATTTATTATGAGTAA
>CAIQQR010000051.1 GCA_903874055.1 uncultured Bacteroidota bacterium
ATAAGACTCTCTTGCATGTACAATTGAAATACAAATACCTTGGCTACCAGCACGGCCTGTTCGACCACTGCGGTGTGTATACACTTCCACATCATCCGGTAATTCATAGTTAATGACGTGTGTAATTCCTTTTACGTCAATACCTCTTGCTGCAACGTCTGTTGCAATTAACAATTGTAAAGTTTTATCTCTGAATTGACCCATTACTCTATCACGTTGTTGTTGTGTTAAGTCGCCATGGATCGCATCAATATCATAACCTTCACGTGTTAAACGAGCTGCCACATCTTGTGCATCTGCTTTAGTACGCGTAAAAATAATTCCATAAATACCTGGATTAAAGTCAATGATACGTTTTAATGTCTCATAACGATATTGCGCTGAGGTAACATAATATTGGTGATCAATACTTTTGTTGGTTGCATTTACTTTACCAATAGTAACTTCCACCGGCTCTTTCATGTAACGCTTGCTTACTTTTCTAATTTCAGCTGGCATGGTTGCACTAAACAACCAAATGCTTTCACGATTAGGGGTATTTTTTAAGATAAATTCAATGTCGTCCTGGAATCCCATGTTTAACATTTCATCTGCCTCATCCAATACTACATATTCAATTTGCTCTAAGTTAATTGCCTTACGTTCTATCAAGTCAATTAAACGACCTGGTGTAGCTACCACAATTTGAACGCCTCTTTTTAAATCTCTAATTTGCATTCCAATGGATGTACCACCATATACGGCTAATACTTGTACACCTGAAACGTGTTTTTTAAATAAATTAATTTCATTTACAATTTGCATACACAATTCACGTGTAGGACAAACCACCAAAGCTTGAGGATGTTTTTCCGCAGCTTTAATTAATTGGATTAATGGCAAACCAAAGGCTGCAGTTTTACCTGTACCTGTTTGCGCCAATCCAATAAAATCCTTTGTTCCGCTAATTAATACCGGAATAGAACGCTCTTGAATTTCTGTTGCGTGTGTGTATCCTAATTCGGTAACCGATTTTACCAATTGCTCATTTACGCCTAATTCAGCAAATGTCATTTTTGTTTTTACTGCTTCAATTAAATCATTTTTAACTTCCATATCTTCTGTCTTCTTCATTTGTTTGTTTTTACTTTTTCTTAAATAAGAATTCTATTTTAGAATTCTCTTGATCCCATTTGCATTTTCAATCAAGTCTGATAAATATTCAAAGTTTTCTTTTTCCAAACAAGACTTGAATTTTCTTAACTGACTGATATGCTCATTTAAAACGTCTAATACATTTTCCTTGTTTTGCATAAAGATGGGTACCCAGGTTGCTGCATTGGACTTTGCCAAACGCACCGTACTGTCAAAACCCCCACTCGCTAATTCAAATATATTATCCGATTCTTTTTCCTTCTCTAACACCGTATTGGCCAGCGCAAAAGAAGTGATATGTGAGATATGACTCACATAAGCCACATGAATGTCATGTTTAGTAGCATTCATGGAAACAATATGCATTCCCAAAGTTTTGTATAAACGCTCTACTGTTAATAGCGCGTCCTCATCTACTTGTTCTCTATTGCATATTACTGTTGCTTTATTTTCAAAAGCATCGCTTTGTGCTGCACTCGGACCACTAAACTCTGTTCCCCACATTGGATGCGTTGGAACGAATCTTCCTTTTTTAGCATGTGCGCTGGCTATCTGCGCAACCGCTTCTTTGGTGGATCCTAAATCAAAAACGATTTGTTTGTCAACTAAATCTAAAACTAAAGGCAATAGTTTTTCAGCAGTATTTACTGGTGTTGCAATGGCAATGATGTCCGATAATTTTACAGCATCTTCTAATGTCATAATTTCATCAACAATTCCCAATCGCAATGCTTCGGTTTGGTGGTTAAGGTTATTGTCCACGCCAATTACATTGGACACAAAACCTTTCTTCTTCAATGACAATGCCAATGAACCTCCCATTAAACCAATACCAATTACTGCTAAACGCATGCTTTCACTCTTTTAATTGCTTCATTAAATTTCTCCATTGAACCGCATAAGCTCACACGGATGTAATTATTACCTGCAGAACCAAAAATACCACCTGGTGTAATAAAGACATTCGCATCGTACAACACCTTATCGCTTAATGCATATCCATCTTTATATGTGGCTGGAATTTTAGCCCAAACAAACATCCCTACTTGTTGTTTTGAATATGCACAACCTAATGTGTCTAATAATTCATACACTTTTTCGCGACGTTCGGTATAAACTTGATTTACTGAATCATACCAAGATTTATCTAAGCTTAATGCTTTTGCTGCTGCTAATTGCACAGGTAAAAACATACCACTATCCATATTGGATTTAAATCTTAATATTTCGTTGACTCTTTCTTCGGCAGCGATCAACATTCCTACTCTCCATCCTGCCATGTTTTGGCTTTTGCTTAAAGAGTTTAATTCAATCACCACTTCTTTTGCTCCCTCAATAGACAACAAACTTTCAGGTTGGTCATTTAAGATAAATGCATAAGGATTGTCGTGACAAATTAATATTTGATGCTGCTTACCAAATGCTACTAATTTTTCAAAGAGTGCTTTAGTTGGCATTTGACCTGTAGGCATGTGTGGATAGTTCACCCACATCAGTTTCACTTTTGATAAATCTGTTTTTTCTAAATTTTCAAAGTCAGGTGCCCAATTGTGCTCGGCAGTCAACTCATAGTATAGCGGAGTGCCCCCTGCTAATTTAACTGCGCTTGTGTAGGTAGGATAGCCAGGGTTTGGAATTAACACCTGATCTCCTTCATTTAAATAGGTCATACAAATATGCATGATCCCTTCCTTGCTCCCTAGTAATGGAAGCACTTCTGTTGCTGGATTAATATTATCAACATGATAATACTTTTTATACCACTCGGCAATAGCTTCTCTCAAAACTGGAGAGCCCTTATAGGATTGATAACCGTGTACATTATCTTTTGCTGCTTCCTCATTTAAAGTAGCTAGCACAGATGGATGCGGTGGTAAATCGGGACTTCCAATGCCCAAATTAATTATTTGCTTCCCTGCTTTATTGAGTTCGTCAATTTCACGCAGTTTGGTAGCAAAATAATATTCACCAATCCCCTCTAATCTATTTGATAATGTTAGGTTCATAATTAGCCTTTTACAACTTTACCTTTTTTATACAATCCAAAAACTTTAAAACTATTGGTCATGGTTTTAAGCGTTTCCAATACTTTTTCAATTTGTTTTTTATTTTCAAATTCTAAATCAGCATAAAATCCATACTTAAAAGTACTTCCTGGGATAGGCATACTTTGCAACTTGCTCAAGTTCACACCACCCTGTGCAATCTTTGCCAACACTTTGGAAAGAATCCCTTTAGAGTGATCTGTTTGAAAATAGATAGATGCTTTATTTGCGTCTTTAATTTCAACCTTTGCTTTTGCTGGAACTAAAATTAAAAAGCGAGTAATGTTATTTTTCAAAGTATGAATGTCAGGGGAAATGACTTCCAAGTTATACAATTGCGCTGCCAACTTACTTGCTATTGCTGCAATATGTTTGCTTTTATGCTGGTGCACCATTTTAGCACTTAAAGCAGTATCCTCTGACTCCACCAATTTGTAAGGATGTTGTTCTAAAAAATCCAAACATTGTAAAATAGCCATAGGATGACTATGCACTTCCTTGATATCTGAAAGCTTCACACCAGGGTTCACCAATAAGTTTTGACTAATTGACAAATACACTTCTCCTATTACTTGCAAATTACTTTTTTGCAATAAATTATAATTAGGCAAAATACTTCCTGCGATAGAATTTTCAATGGCCATAACTGCACCATCCGATTGTTTAGGATCTGCTCCAATTTTCACCACTTCCCTAAATGTATCACATGTAATTACCTCCACCGTTTTGCCAAAAAAATGCCTAGCTGCCACTTGGTGGAAACTACCTTCATATCCCTGTATCGTAACTTTTTTGTTCATCCTAATCCTTTCTTATTCAAATATTTTTAATAAAAAATCCCGGCTGTTTCGGCCGGGATTGTATGTTTAGTTATTTTGTTTAAGCTTTTACAAATACTACCCGGCTACTTTGATTAAAGTAGAAATAAAAGAAAAAGTAAAACCAGTTGCTATTTGCTTTCATCGTGATACAAATATAGGCTAAAATGCCCTATTATAGGCTAAAATAGTAAAGTTTTTTACATTTTACTAACAATTATTCGCATTAAAGGCTTTTGGATTCAACTTATAATTTATAATTTTGAAAAAAATATCCATTATGAGTAAAGAAGTTGGACAAGTATTATTTGCCTGCGTTAGCTACATTATCCTTTTAGAGTTAATCTTAGTTTTTGCAACCAATCACTAGATAAAAAAAGCCCCCCCGTGGAAACGGGGCGGCTCTAACGATTGCTTGCCATATGAAAATTGTTCGAATAACTATTGGTTGGCAAGCTTTAAAATAAGGTTTCCCTCAATTTGACCAATAGTCCAATTAATTTAATTACTTCTTAGCAGCAGAATCAACTTTAACTGCAGCAGAATCAACTTTAGTTGAGTCAGCTTTTACAGCAGTAGAATCAGCTTTAACAGCAGTAGAATCAGTTTTAACTTCAGTTGAAGCACCACCACAAGCAGCTAATGCAGCGATAGCGAAAATTGCAAATACTTTTTTCATTTGGAAAGGTTTTAATTGTTTATTTATAACCTTAATACTGAATCGAATAAAAAGTAACCCGCCCCAGTCTAAAATTTTCAAAAAAAATATTATCTAACCAAATTGGGTTACTTTTGACCTACCTAAGTATTAATATCTTGAAAGCTGAATACAATGAAATTGCCCTATTAAAAGGGTTGGCTAATAATGACTCTAAAGCGGTTGAAACGCTATACAAAAATCATTTTAGTACTATTCAGCACTTCATCGAAAACAACAATGGCTCATTTGACGATGCAAGGGATGTCTTTCAAGAAGCAATGATCACCTTATATGAAAAGGTTCAAAGCGAATCTTTTACCCTTACCTGTCAAATTAGAACCTACTTGTTTTCAATTTGCAAACACTTGTGGCTCAAGCGTTTGCAGCAAATGGGGAAGTATAGTACTCCCCTAAGTACTCAGGAAGAGAGTATTTCGGTGGAAACGGACATGGAAGCTTTTGAGAAAAAAGATGCAGCCTATGCCATCATGGATCGAGCTTTAAATAGTTTAGGCGAGCCTTGCAAGAGTTTGTTAGAAGGCTACTACTTGAACAAAAAAGGAATGCAGGAGTTAGCAGCAGAGTTTGGATATACCAATTCAGACAATGCTAAAAACCAAAAATATAAATGTTTGATGCGATTAAAGAAGCTATTCTTTTCGCAGTATAATATAGGAGATTAAGATTATGAAACAGTTGGATGATATTCAATTATTAGAGGCGATAGAAAAATACTTAGCGGGCGAAATGTCGGCGAGTGAGGTTGTGCAATTTGAAACTATACGCAAACAGACGCCAGAAATTGATCAGATGGTTGTTGAACATGACATGTTTTTACATGAAATGGGCTACTACGCCAATAGAAAGAATTTTTCAAAACTTTCTGCTGAAACATTCCATAGTTTATACAACGCAGGCGAATGGGCTCCTATAGATGAGCAAACTACTAAGTTTAAAGTAATACAGCTTTGGAGTAAATACAAAAAAGTAACTGCAATTGCCGCCACCGTAGGTGGATTTATTGCTTTATTTACTTCTACTTTAGTGATGTACTTTTCTCCTAGCTTAAATGGATCTCAGGTTTTACAATTAAGTAAGGCCATTGAAGTAATTAAGAAAAATCAACAGGTTCAGGGTCATATTTTAAATGAAGTGAAAACTAAATTGCCAGAAAATGCCAAATTATTAAGCGGTGGATCTGGTTTTTTAATTGATACAAAAGGATATATTATCACCAATGCCCATGTTTTAAAAGGAAATGGCGCCATTGTTATCAATAGCTTAGGGCAGGAATTGAATGCTACCATTGTATATGCAGACAAGGCAGTGGATTTGGCTTTATTAAAAATTATTGATTCCGACTTTAATCAACCAAAATCTATTCCTTATTCTATTCGTAAAAAAACAACTGAATTAGGTGAAGAAATTTATACATTGGGCTACCCGAGAAATGACAATGACATTGTTTATGGTAAAGGATATTTAAGTGCTCAATCTGGTTTTGAAGGTGACAGTAATGCATATCAAATTCAAATAAGTGCCAATCCTGGATATTCTGGAGCTCCTATTTTTAATAACAATGCCGAGATTATTGGAATCATTAATACAAGACAAAAACAAGCCGAAGGGGTTGCCTTTGCTATCAAGTCATCTAAAATATTTGATTTAATTGAAGCTGCACAAAAAGAACAAACTGGCGAAAAAACAGTACGAATTGCAAAAAATATGAGTGCAAGCAAAAGCAGTGATAGAAAGAAACAAATTGGAGATATGAAAAATTTTATTTTCAATATTCGATCTTACAATTAGTTTTTCATCTTCAATTATTTACCATAATTTTTCTGGGTATACATTGGATTTTACCAACGCATCAATACTTGCTTTCACCGAAGGCGCATCTTCCTTATAAGTGACTCCAAACCATTTTGCATTCGTTGGAATTACTTTTACATCACCTAATTTTAAAGTTGAAAATTGGCCGGTAACAAATGGGATATAAAATTCAGACTTTAATTCCATTCCTTGTTTGTCTAAAAATGAATTAAACTCTTGCGCACACAAATCAATAAAATTAGGCGCAAAGCACATAAAATTCATACTCACTCTTGTATCTTCTTTTAAAGGATGCTCTACTCCCTCTTCTTCAAAAACAATCTGACCTTCTTTTCTGTAAATTTTTGTACGCTCATTAATTTGAGTCAAAGTATTATTTTCAGCTACACTACATACTCCACGACTAACAGTGCCATTTTCACTTAAAGTATTTGCCAACTCATAACCAAGTATGCAATAAGTTTTATCGTTGCACTCCTTTGTCAAAAAATGGTATGCTTGTTCAAATGCTTCCTTGCCATAATAGTCGTCTGCATTTATAACAGCAAATGGCTCATTCACTACGCCCTTAGTACACAAAACCGCATGAGCAGTCCCCCAAGGTTTAGTACGTTCTGGATTAACCAATTTACCTTGGGTATATTTATTCAAAGCCTGATAAACATATTCGGTAGCAATTTTCCCATTCAACTTTGGTTCAAAAATGGCTTTAAATGGCTCAGCAAAATCTTCTCTAATGATAAATACTACTTTCCCAAATCCTGCTCTTATCGCATCATAGATAGAATAATCCATAATAGTTTCTCCATTTGGACCAAAGCCTTCAGTTTGCTTTTGACTTCCGTATCTACTTGCCATTCCAGCAGCCAATATTACTAATGTAGGTGCACTCATTGTTCAAGGTTTTTTATTTTGTATTTTTATAAAATACAGCACGCAAAAATAACCGATTTCGCTTAATAAATATCATAATAAATATCAATTTGTTTCCGAACCCTACCATCGAAAATGTGCCCTTATTATCCACTTCGGAAATAAAAGTGGACACGCTTAGGCTGGACCAAATACACCCCATAATAAGTGGCAATAAATGGTATAAACTTAGGTATTATATACAGGATGCTTTAGATAATAATGCTACTACCATGGCTAGTTTTGGCGGCCCTTATTCCAACCATCTAGTAGCACTTGCCTTTGCCTCAAAATTGAATGGATTAAATTGTATAGGCTATGTTAGAGCAAATAATGGCGAGCCCATTACCCCTACTTTACAAGAAGCCATTGATTATGGAATGGAACTTGTTTTTTTGGGAAGACAAAACTTTCAAACATTGAAAAATGAAATGTTTGATGCATATTTAAAATCTGAAAATAAAAATATCTATTATGTTGATGAAGGTGGATATGGGAAAATAGGGGCAAAGGGAGCAAGTACAATTAATCCTAATCAACGATACGATTATATTATTTGTGCTGTAGGTACAGGAACAATGATTGCGGGAATAATAAATGCCGCAAGAACTAATCAAACTATTATTGGCATTCCTGTTTTAAAAAACGAGGGGAGTGTTGAAACTGAAATACGCGAATTATTAATTAATAAAAATGCAAACTTCACTTTATTGCACCAATTTCATCAAGGTGGGTATGCAAAAACTACAAAGGAACAAATTAATTTTATGAACTTGTTGTGGGATCATTGTAATATTCCTACTGATATTGTATATACTAGTAAGGTTTTTTTTGCTGTCAACGAGTTAATAAAACAAAATTATTTTAAATCAAACAGCAGTATATTAGTCATACATAGCGGTGGTTTGCAAGGAAACAGGTCAGTAGCAAAAAATATTTTAAATTTTTAATACGCTACCCTTCAATTAAATCACAATCAAAAATCAATTTAAAATGTTTTTTGATTTTTTCTTTTACTTCTTCGTAATTCACTTTATGCCCTAATTCCTTTTCCAATGAAGTCACCGTTTTACCTTGTATGCCACAAGGAACAATGTATTCAAAATGTGTAAGATCAGGATTCACATTTAAAGCAAAGCCATGCATGGTTACCCACCTGCTGCATTTAATACCCATGGCACATATTTTTCTTGCCATAAAAGGATCATTGGGTTGCAGCCAAACACCCGTTTCGCCGGCACTTCTTTCCCCTATTAAACCATACTCTGCTATGGTATCAATAATTACCTGCTCCAAACTTCTTAAATACCAGCCTAGATCTGTTTTGAATTTATCTAAATCTAAAATGGGATAGCCCACAATTTGTTGAGGACCATGATAGGTGATATCCCCTCCTCGATTGATATGAAAAAACTCAATGCCTAATTTTTGCAAATGTTCTTCTGATACTAAAACATGCGCTCTTTTCCCATTTTTTCCTAAGGTAAAAACGGGTGGATGTTCCACAAATAACAATTTATGCTCAGTAGCTGTTTGTTTAACATCTTCCTCTTTTTCCCTTGCTAAAGATTTGATTTGAGTGTTTTTAGCCAACAACACCTCCTGATAATCCCAAGTGGGTTGATATGATTTTATACCTAAATCCTCAAAATATACTTGTTGGCGCATACAACAAAGTTACAAACTAAGCAGCAATATCCTACTTTTGCAACATGTCAACCGAACAAGATTTAATACAAGACGAAAATAATGAGGAAGTATACGAGAAACTGACTTTTATGGTAGATAAGGGTCAAGAGCCCATGCGCATAGATAAATGGGTTCAAATGCGTATTGAAGGAATGACCCG
>CAIQQR010000052.1 GCA_903874055.1 uncultured Bacteroidota bacterium
AATTATACTCAGTATTTACTCCTGCATTGTTAATAGTTAATTTATATTTCCCCCCATTATTAGACCACTCTGATGCATTTACATCATATTTTTTACCCTGAACCCAGTTTTCAATAATCTTAGCATTACTATTAAATACAGGTTCTGTGGTTATAATAAAGTTGGCTAATTTTCCATTTTCAATTGAACCCACTTGGTCGTAAACACCAATCTGTGTTGCAGGTATTTTAGTTAATGCCTCTAATGCTTTTGCTTCAGATAATCCTGCACTGATTGCTTTTCTTAAATTTGTAAAGAAAGCTTTTGAATCCTTCATTTCAGAGACAGTAATACTAAATGGAATATTAGCTTTTTCAAATGCACTAGGATTTGTTGGCGCTAATTCCCAATGTTTCATATCTGCTAATGATATAAATCTTGCATCATTAGGATCCTCAACATCTAATGCTGCAGGAAAATCTATTCCAATTATAAAGGAAGCTTTAATTTTTGCTAATTCATCAATTCTTTGGTAACCATTATCTCCACCCTTCAAAATGTATTGTACTCCAAATTCGTTACCAATTCTGTTGGCCCTTAATGTTGACCATTTATCATCAGCAGCGAAAATTTGCGGTAATGATTGATTTGCATTAAAGGCTTCTAAAGAAAGATTAGTTCCTTCAGTTACTGGTTTATTTTGATACCATTTTGCATCTAAATAGGTTTGACGAAGTAGAGCTATACTACCCATTAAACTACTAGGGTATGATTGTGTTGATGACCCTTTTTCAAATGAATATACGGCTGCAGCTTTTGTTTTAATAAGTGCTTGGTGTGCATCCTCTGTTGCTAAAGTTACCACAGCACCCGTACCGCGTGCAATACCATCTTTTACATGTGTAAATACGGTGCCGAAACCATTTGCTCTAAATGTACTTGCAGTAGCCTCATCCGTTGCAAATATTTCTGCAGCATTTACTTCGGGTTTTATGGCTTGATTCCAGTTGTATGCGCCGGGCTTGTTAGAAACAAACTGAGCAGGGGCACCAAAATTAAAACCACCAGCAGGTCTAGTAGGAGCACCTACACCATAATTGGTATAAGCGTCAATAAATGATGGATAAATAAATTTACCGCTACAGTCTATTGTTATTGCATCGGTTGGTACCGCAACGCTGGTTCCAACAGCAATAATTTTCCCTTGTTTTATAAGGAGGGTACCTTTTTCAATTTTGGTAGTAGCATTTTGCACAATCGTTGCGTTTGTAAATGCATACAAACCCGAACGAACGTCTCTTACTCCGTTAACCGGGAAGGTCTCTTGTGCTCTTGTAGCAACACTTATAGATAATAGTGTTAGCCATAAAAAGATCCTCTTCATGCGCGACAGTATTTTAATAATGATAGAATATTCTAAAGCTACTAAAATACTTCTTTGCAAAAAAGTACAATATATATTTTTTGATGGATGGCTTTAGATAAATACCTAACGTCCCATGTAAACCATTAATATTTGAATATCGCTAGGATTAACACCACTTATACGACTAGCTTGACCAATAGTGACTGGTCTTATTTTTTTGAATTTTTGTAATGCTTCTATGGATAATGCCGCAACCTTGTCGTAATCGAAATTTTCGGGAATAACGAGGTTTTCCAAGGACGCCATTCGATCTACAATTTCTTTCTCCTTCTCAATATATCTTTCGTATTTTATTTGAATTTCTGCTTGTTCTAAAAATTCCACTTCTTTATTTAATAGTGCATCTTTTAAACTCGCACTATTATCAATTATTTGTTGAAGACTAATATTTGGACGTAATACTAATTTAGTAGCTTTTTGTTTTTCATTTAAAGTAGCTGAATCAATTGATGTTAAAAATTCATTAATTTCTACTGGTTCTATAGATTGACTTCCTAAAATATTTTTAATTTCTGTAACATCTTTATTTTTTTGATCCACTCGATGCATGCGCTCTTCCTTTGCTAGTCCTAGTTTGTAGCTGATTTCGGTTAATCTTATATCTGCATTATCTTGTCTTAATAATGTTCTAAATTCTGCACGTGAAGTAAACATACGATAAGGCTCATTGGTTCCTTTTCCAATTAAGTCGTCTATTAATACTCCTATATAAGCATCACTGCGTTGTAAAATAAATGGAGCTTGATGCGTAATTTTCAAATGCGCATTCATGCCCGCCATGATACCTTGACATGCCGCTTCCTCGTATCCTGTTGTTCCATTTATTTGTCCAGCGAAATATAAATTTTCTATTGCTTTTGTTTCAAGTGTATATTTTAATTGCGTGGGTTGAAAGAAATCATATTCAATGGCATATCCAGGTCTAAACATACGAGCATTGGCAAAACCAGGAACCTTACGAAGAGCTTCGTATTGAACTTCTTCCGGTAAACTTGTACTAAATCCATTCACATATATTTCGACTGTATTCCAACCTTCGGGCTCCACAAATAATTGATGTCTTTCTCTTTCTGCAAATCGATTTATTTTATCTTCAATACTAGGACAATATCTAGGACCCACACCCTCAATCCTACCCGCATACATTGGGCTACGATCGAAACCTGTTTTTAAAATATCATGAACAATGGTATCTGTATAAGTAATCCAACATGATCTTTGATCGGCTGCTTTTGTTTTAGTAGTATTCAAATAAGAAAATCCTACTACTTCCTCGTCACCCTTTTGCTCTTCCATTTTGGAATAGTCTAAACTTCTTCCGTCCACTCTTGGGGGTGTTCCTGTTTTAAGTCTATCTGATTCCATACCAAATGAAACTAATTGCTCAGTAATTCCAGTGGCAGCTTTTTCAGCAACCCGACCACCTCCAATTTGTTTCTCTCCAATATGCATGATACCATTCAAGAAAGTTCCACTGGTAATTACTACTGCATCTGATTCAATCAAATGTCCAAGACTTGTTTTAACTCCACAAGCCTTACCGTTTTTAATAATTAATTCATTGACTGAATCTTGGTAAAAATCTACATTTGGAGTTTGCTCCAATAGCTCTCTCCATTTAGCAGCAAATAAGTGACGGTCGTTTTGAGTTCTTGGACTCCACATTGCCGGACCCTTGCTTTTATTCAACATTCTAAATTGGATAGTACTCAAATCTGAAACAATTCCACTATATCCACCCAGCGCATCAATCTCTCTTACAATTTGTCCTTTGGCAATTCCACCCATAGCTGGGTTACAGCTCATTTGTGCAATGGTCTGCATATTCATGGTGACAAGTAAAACCTTGCTACCCATATTTGCCGCCGCAGCTGCTGCCTCACAACCTGCATGGCCGGCGCCTACTACTATTACATTGTATTTTGGAAACATAAGATTGCAAAGATAAGACGGTAATCTTTAAGAAAGTGTTCCACATGGAACACTTTCTTAAATAGTAAATATTATAATCTTAAATTACTAGTTCGTTCTAAGCAATGTTCCATGTGGAACATTGCTTAGAAACTATTCCGATTCATCACTCACTTCGCGAGTTCTCGTGGAACACTTTTTAAATATGCTTTCAACCACTTGTCCTCCATGCTCCTCATCAACTTGGCGTCTGCTGGCTTTTTGTCCTTGTACCCACAAAAATGCAAGGCACCGTGAAATATTACCCTTAGTAACTCATTGGATTGGTTGGTCTTAACCAATTTCGCATTCTCTTTTACCCGGTCAACGCTTATATAAATGTCTCCTATGAGTTCCCCCTTTACCTCAGATAAATCAAAACTGATGATATCAGTATAGTAATCGTGGTTTAAAAACTGTTTATTAATGCCCAATAAATATTTATCCGAACAAAAAACATATTGAAGGCACTCAATCCTAATCCCTTCCTTTTTCATTTGCTTTTCCAAGAACGATTTTAGGGCTACTCTGTTTCCCAGGCTTATGTTCTTGTCGGCTTTATTAAAGGAAATAGTCTTAGTCATAGATGAATGTCTTTCAAATATTTATACGAATTATTAGTTAAATTATTGCTCCAAATCTCGTAAGTATTTGTCTTGGATAGAAAGTATATTTGTATCCTATTATGAAGAAACTATCTGAGCTAAATATTGGAGAGTCTGGTATTATTCATTCGTTTGAAAATGATGAAATCTTTTTAAAATTAATGGAGATGGGTTGTATTCCGGGTGAATATATAACGGTAGAACAAATCGCGCCACTTGGTGATCCAATAAGTATTTCAGTTGCAGGCTATCAATTAAGCCTCAGAATGGATGAAGCAGAAAGTATTTTAATTACTCCCGCAACATAATAAACAATTGATAATCAACTAATTAAGATGAAAATAGGATTGTTTTTTGGTAGTTTTAACCCCATTCACAATGGCCATTTGATGGTGGCAAGCTATATAGCTAATCATTCTGATTTAAAACAAGTTTGGCTTGTAGTGTCACCTCAAAATCCCCATAAAGCTCAAAGCAGTTTATTAAATGAATATGACAGATTGCATTTAGCACAAATTGCAATTGAAGATGATCCTCAACTCCGCGTTTCTGATATAGAATTTAAATTGCCAAAGCCGTCTTATACAATTGATACCTTAACTTACTTGCAAGAGCAATATCCTCAACATGAATTTTCTGTAATCATGGGTGGTGATAGCTTTCAAAATATACCGAAATGGAAAAATTTTGAAACGCTTATCAAAAATTATAGCTTCATTGTTTATCGAAGACCAGGTTTTGAAATCACAGAAACACATGGTGCAAATATTATTTATTTAGAAGCACCTATGCTTGAATTATCTGCAACATTAATTCGTAACAATCGAAAAGAAGGAATCACCATTCGATATTTGGTTCCCGAAAAAGTACGCGAGGAAATAGAAAATAATAATTATTTCAAGGACTAAATACAAAGGCGCTTATTTTATATAAAGCCCTTAAATTTTATTAAGGAGGTGTTGTAAAACAAAGGCACCCGTTTATGGGGTGCCTTTGAAAAATCATAAGAGTGAAATAATAAAGCCCTTAAATTTTATTAAGGAGGTGTTGTAAAACAAAGGCACCCGTTTATGGGGTGCCTTTGAAAAATCATAAGAGTGAAATAATAAAGCCCTTAAATTTTATTAAGGGCTTTATTATTTCTATCGGTTCATGCTTGCTAAAAACTCTTCGTTGTCTCTTGTGCCACGCATGCGTTTTAATAATTCATTCATCGCTTCATCCGTATTCATATCGTTTAAGAATAATCTTAAAATATTCATTCTTTGTAATACATCAGCAGATAATAATAAATCATCGCGACGTGTACTTGAACCCGTTAAATCAATGGCAGGGAAAATACGTTTATTCGCTAAGCGACGATCTAAAACCAATTCCATATTACCTGTTCCCTTAAACTCTTCAAAAATAACTTCATCCATCTTAGAACCAGTATCTACAAGGGCTGTAGCGATAATTGTTAATGAACCACCATTTTCAATTTTACGAGCAGCACCAAAAAATTGTTTTGGTTTTTGCATTGCATTTGCTTCCACACCACCTGATAATACTTTACCAGAACTTGGAGCAACTGTATTATGTGCGCGCGCTAAACGGGTGATAGAATCTAATAATATAACCACATCGTGTCCACACTCTACTAAGCGTTTTGCTTTTTGTAAAGCCATGGTTGAAACCTTTACGTGTTTTTCTGCAGGCTCGTCAAAAGTAGATGCAATTACTTCTGCCTTAACAGATCGCTCCACATCCGTAACTTCCTCCGGACGTTCATCTACCAACACCACCATCAAATAACATTCAGGATGGTTTGCAGCAATGGCATTAGCTACTTCCTTTAATAACATGGTTTTACCCACTTTAGGTTGTGCAACTAATAATCCACGTTGTCCTTTACCAATGGGTGTAAATAAATCCATGATGCGTGTGCTATAATTAGTAGATGTTGTATATAAATTTAATTTTTCAAAAGGGAAAAGTGGAGTTAGATAATCAAAAGGAATACGATCACGAATTTCATCTGGTTTTTTTCCATTGACAAAATCCACTTTCGTTAAAGCAAAATATTTTTCTCCTTCTTTTGGAGGGCGCACCGAACCTTGTACTGTGTCACCAGTTTTTAATCCAAATAGTTTTATTTGAGAAGGTGAAACATAAACGTCATCCGGGGATGATAAATAATTATAATCAGAACTTCTTAAAAAGCCATAACCATCAGGCATCATTTCTAAAACACCTTCTGAAGGTATTGCACCGTCGAATTCTATATTAAATGCAGGTTCTTTTTTAGGCTGATGTCTATTTTGATGTTGATGTTGACCTTGACCAGGACCTCTTTGTCCACGGAAATCTCCATTAGGTTGGCCTCCTCCCGAATTTCCTTCATTTTGTCCAACAGGTTGCCCAGTTTGAGGATCGGTTGCTTCCTGAGGAGCAGCTTGATTTTCTTGCCCCGCATTCGAAGTTCCAACTTCTGGAGCAGGCGTACTAGCTGCACTTTCATCACCAAATAGCTGAGCAGCTATTTTTGAAGCTTTGTCATCAATACTTTGATTTTCACCTTCGTTTGCTACTGCCTTTTTAGCAATTGGCTTTCTTGCCCTTGGGGCAGCTTCTTCTTTTGCTGGTGCTGGCTTTTCTGCTTTAGCGGACTTAGTAGCGGGAGCAGCAACTGGCTTGCGTCCCCTTTTTGGTTTGTCGTCTTTTTCTTGCACTGTAAATCTTATAATTTATTTAAAAATCGAATCTCTTCGGCGTATTTTGAGTATCTGTTTATTGAGGTATTGGTCCAGATAGTAGGACCGCTTAATGATAAAGCAATTGGAACAAAACGGTTAATCATTGCTTTCTAATGCAATGTTAACCCCTTTTTCAATAAAAAAACAATTTTTTATGGGTTATCTTTGCCTTCCAAATAGTTCAAATAAGTCATATGTTCAATCAAAGAGTAAAAATCAAGCAATTGCTAAGCGGCACAGATGCTGCAAGTGCGGTAGGATCCGAGGTAGTGGTAATGGGATGGGTGCGCACTTTCCGTAATAATCAGTTTATAGCATTAAATGATGGTAGCACAAATAATAATGTTCAAGTGGTGGCAAGTCTTGGTGAATTTGATGATGCACTATTAAAGCGTGTAACGACGGGTGCTTCTTTAAAAGTAAAGGGCATTGTGGTGGAGAGTCAGGGTAAAGGACAAACCGTAGAAGTTAAAGCAACTAGTATAGAAATTTTAGGAGATAGTGATGCAGAAAAATATCCGTTACAACCTAAAAAACATTCTCTTGAATTTTTAAGAGAGAAAGCACATTTGCGTTTTAGAACCAATACATTTGGATCAGTATTTAGAATAAGACATTCGTTGGCTTTTGCGGTTCATCAATTTTTTAATGAGCGTGGATTTTTATATTTACACACTCCAATTATAACTAGTAGTGATGCCGAAGGTGCTGGTGAAATGTTTCGTGTAACTACACTGCCATTAGAAGGTGCTCCCAAAAATGATGCAGGTGAAATTGATTTTACACAAGACTTTTTTGGTAAGAGTACGAACTTAACCGTGAGTGGTCAATTGGAAGGAGAGCTAGGCGCAATGGCCTTTTCAGACATTTATACATTTGGTCCAACTTTCCGTGCAGAGAATTCAAACACGACAAGACACTTAGCAGAGTTTTGGATGATTGAGCCCGAAGTAGCTTTTAACGACTTGGAAGATAATATGAATTTGGCAGAGGATTTTATTAAGCATTTAATTGCTTATGTAATGAAACATAATGCAGATGATTTGCAATTTTTAGATAGTCGTTTAGCAGAAGAAGAAAAACAATTGCCCACCGAAAAAAGAAGTGGCTTAGGTTTAATTGAAAAATTAAAATTTGTTTTAGAAAACGGATTTGAAAGAATTACTTATACCGAAGCAATTGATATTTTATTAAATAGCAATCACTATAAGAAAAAGAAATTCCAATACGATGTAAAGTGGGGAATTGATTTGCAAAGTGAACATGAAAGATTTTTGGTGGAACAACATTTCAAGAAACCAGTAATCGTAACTAATTACCCAGCGGCTATCAAAGCATTTTATATGCGCATGAACGATGGCTGTGAGGCCGGTAAAGAAACGGTAGCGGCGATGGATATTTTAGCGCCAGGCATTGGAGAGATTGTGGGAGGATCACAAAGAGAAGAGCGTTTGGAAAAATTAGAGCAAAGAATGCTTGATATGCATATTCCATTGGAAGAAATGAGCTATTACCTAGATACAAGACGTTTTGGAAGTGTTCCACACGCAGGGTTTGGATTGGGTTTTGAGCGCATGGTTCAATTTGTAACAGGTATGACTAACATTAGAGACGTAATTGCTTTTGCTAGGACTCCAAACAATTGTGAATATTAAAATGTTGTAATCATTTATGGGTATACTTTTTGTTTTAATTGGTGCTTTTTGTTTTGCAATTAGCAATGCGTATTGGAAAAAGGTTACGCAAACTATTCCTTATCAAATAGGCATGTTTTATAGAGGTATTTTTGCCTCTTGTGTTTTTGCGATTTTATATTTTGGATTTAGAGCGCATCCATTTTTTGCTGGTTGGACAGTGCGCACACTAGCAATAGATCAACAGTTTTTATACACCATCGCTATTTGTGTTTTTAATATTTTTGGTTTGATGTTTTTTTTACGTGGAATTCAAAAAGCACCTGTAAGCCTTGTGGTGCCTGTGTCTGCGCTAAAAGTGTTTACGATTTTAACTGCAGTTTTTGTAGTAGGTGAAATTTGGAAAATGCCTTATTTATATGCATTTGGATTTTCTACACTTGGTTTATTATTATTGTATTTAGATGGTTCACAACAAGCAAGTGCGAAAGAACAAAAGTTAGGAGTGCTTTATGGTTTGGCTTCTAGTTTTTTCTGGGGAAGCTCTTATGCTTTGTATAAATTTCCAATTAGTTGGTGGGGCCCACTAGGTTTTAGTTTTGTAATTGAAACAACTGCGATGTTATTTGGTTTCGTGTTAGTAGTTCGTGATGGATTGTTGGGCAAGCTATTTAAATATCTAAAAGCAATACAAATTCAAACCTACATTGTACAAGGGGTATTATTAGTGGCCGGCGGATTGGCAATCAATCTTTCTTATCAATACCTGCCCATCATGGTCATTAATATTTTAATTATCAGCAGTCAGTTGCTATCAGTGTTATTGGGCTTTATGTTTTTTAAAGAACGTTTGAGCTTAAAGCAATGGATGGGTCTAATTTTAATTATGATCAGCTTTTTTATAGTAGCAACCGTTGCCTAAACCCTTCATTTTTTCAATTTTCATTGAATTTCAATAAACAAGCCTATTTTTTTGCTATTTAAGGCGGCCTATGCTATATTTGCTGCCCGAACAAAGCAATTTGAACGGATGGATTTAATTCCGATGGCGCTGTAGCTCAGTTGGTAGAGCAAAGGACTGAAAATCCTTGTGTCCCCGGTTCGAGCCCGGGTGGTGCCACAAAAACCCACAAAAAAGCCCCCAACGAAAGTTGGGGGCTTTTTTAGTTTCTTGCTGAAATTAGTTATTCTATATATTTCACGACCCTTGCTAATTTACCATTGGCGTTGATTCCTTCTAAAACTATTTGTAATCTTTTACTAATGTCGTTATTGTAAAATTCTATGCGCACTCTTGAGCTCTTTTTGTTAGTTAATAAATAAGGGTTCCAATAAATAGTGGCGCGATTATCTACCTCAAAATTTTCTGCAGGTTTATCATAACTAGG
>CAIQQR010000053.1 GCA_903874055.1 uncultured Bacteroidota bacterium
ATTGATTGGCTTATCCAATTAAATCATTCATCTTTTCAACCATCTTATAAGTCGCAGGGCAGTATTCCACATTTTGTTTGTGCACATGAATATACTCTGTCATTTTTTTCTTTGTCAAATGAGGGAAGCCTGCACAGTCGGCTGGTCTTACTTCATAGATGCTACACATATTAGTTTTTAAGTCTAAGAACTGACAAGGTCTTAATTTATTCAACCAATCTTTATCTTTTTTATCATACTCCAACCACTCTTCGGTAAATGCTTTTGGAGTTGTATTTAAAAATGCAGAGATTCTCTTGATGTCTGTTTTTGTAAATGTTGGGCTCATCGATTTACAACAATTAGCACAACTTAAACAATCCGTTTCGGCCCAAACCTGTGGACTTAAATATTCAGCTAAATTGTCTAAGCCTTTTGGAGAACGCTTTTCTAACTTAGTTAAAAAAGACCTTAATTGTTTAGCGTTCTTAGTAACTTTCTGCTTAAATGACCTTAAATTTACTTGCATATCTTTGTTTAAATCTGATGCGAAATAAACTCATTCTTTAATAACAATCAAATCTTTTATATATATACATGAATTGGGCAATTTATAAAAAAGGATTTAAGGCTTTTTTACAATTAGAAAAGTCCCTAAGCGCCCATTCGGTTGAAGCGTATTTAAGAGATATTGATAAGCTTACCAATTATTTTGAAAGCATAGGAAAGGAAATTAGCCCCTCCGACGTTACCCTACCAGACCTTCAAAAATTTATACAATGCATTGGTGAAATGGAGATGGCCGCTACCTCTCAAGCTCGTATAATATCGGGTATTAAATCCTTCTTTAAATTTTGTGTGTTGGAGCAAATTTGCACCATCAATCCTACCACGCTTTTACCAACTCCCAAAACACGTCGCAAATTACCAGATGTTTTAAGCTTTGAAGAAATAGAGGACCTTATTGGACATATTGATTTAAGCAAGCCAGAAGGAGGACGAAATAAAGCCATTTTAGAAACCATGTATAGTTCGGGGCTTCGTGTTACGGAAGCGATAAATTTAAAAATTTCATGTCTTTATCTAGACGTAGGATTTATAAGAGTCATTGGTAAAGGGGATAAAGAAAGATTAGTCCCAATTGGATCCGATGCCATTAAATACATCAAATTATATAAAGATACAATTCGCGTACATCAAAATCCAGCAAAGGATTGCGAGGATATATTGTTTTTGAACAACCGTGGTAAAGGATTAAGTAGGGTTATGATTTTTTATATTATCAAAGGTTTAATTTTAAAAACTGGAATTAAAAAAACCATTTCGCCCCATAGCTTTAGACATTCCTTTGCTACCCATTTAGTGGAAGGCGGAGCTGACCTTAGGGCCGTTCAGGAAATGCTTGGTCATGAAAGCATTACCACCACTGAAATATACACCCATATAAATAGAGAGTTTTTAAGAGATACCCTTGATAAATTTCACCCAGCCTTTCAAAAAAAATAATATCATAATAAACCAAAATCAAGTAGGTTTGTTATTCAAAACAAATAAACACTTATGAAAAAAATATTGTTTTCTTTATTAACCTTAATCGGATTGTCAGCACAGGCACAAATTAAAATGCCAGCGGCAAGTCCAACACAAACCTTATCCCAAGATTTTGGTCTTGGAAAAATAGAAATTGTATACTCTCGTCCAAGTTTAAAAGGACGTGCAGCATTTGGTAATGGTACCGTATTAGCTCCAACTGGAACAGTATGGAGAACAGGTGCGAATGGTGCAACAAAAGTAACTTTCTCTCACCCAGTAACTGTAGGTGGTAAGTTATTGGCTGCAGGCGCCTATGCATTATTCACCATTCCTGGTGAAACAGAATGGACTATCATTTTCAATACCAATTCAAATAGCTGGGGTAGTTTTTCTTACAAAGAAGCTGAAGATGTAGTTCGCTTTAAAGTGAAAGCAGAAACAACTAGCAACAGTACTGAAAACTTTACCATTAACGTTGATAACATTACTCCTGAAACTGCAACTATTTCTTTAAAGTGGGCGAAGACTTTGGTAAACATTCCTATTAGCACAGATATTAAAACTGTAATTCGCGGACAAGTAAAAGAAGCAACAAAAGGAACGAATGTAACTGCTGATGTATATTTCGCTGCTGCAAATTTTTACTATGATATGGACAAAGATTATGACAATGCATTGGTATGTGTTGATAAAGCAGTTTCATTAAATGCAAAAGCATATTACATGTTTTTATTAAAGGCAAAAGTGCAAAAAGAATTAGGCAATAAAAAAGGTGCTCGTGAAAGTGCTGAAACTTGCATTAAAATTGCAACTGAAGCAAATAACCAAGACTATGTTAGATCAGGTAAAGAGTTAGTAGCTTCTTTATAATCCTATTTTATTATTACAATTTTTAGCGTCTCTTTGAAAGTCATTTACTTTTGAAGAGACGCTATTTTTTTGTAGGTTTGCTTCCCTTTAGCGGAGGTGGCGAAATTGGTAGACGCACTACCTTGAGGTGGTAGCGCCCACACCCGGGCGTGGGAGTTCGACTCTCCTCTTCCGCACAAAGCCTGTCACGAAAGTGACAGGCTTTTATCATTCAAGACTGCGAATCAAGCTTGCTTGAATGAGCAGGTGAGAATGATAAAAGCCAACTAAATGCAAAGCATTTAGTTGAAAGGCTTTGGGTACGCGTCACTATTCAGAGAGAAGCGAGCACGAAGTGCGAGCTAATCTCTATTTTTTCGTAGAAAAAAAAAGAATAAACTAATCTTTCTTAAAATCCAACTCCATTATAGGCTTCGTTAGTAAGCCCTTCAACTCAAACATACTATACTCGCTATAGTTCCCATCAATATATTTGGTAACTGCTTTTGCATGCTTCGTTAACTCATTAAAATGCCCAGTCGTTTTCTTGGTACCTAAAACAAACAATGGAACTTTTGGATACTGATTCAAAACCTCTCCCAATGCTGAATCAATATGATGCAAAAAATTATTAAGCAGTATTTCTTTATGTGCGGAAGCATCTGTAAACTGACCCATCCTACCAGGCATATCTCTTTCATATGCCAAAATTGAATCAGCGCTGCTTAATTTAATTTTTTCAAAATTTACTTTATCATAAATATATAATTGGACTTCCTTTGCACTTAATAATAAAACCAGATACTTGTATTTATTTTCATTAGTCATAACATAAAATTTATTGTACCCTAAAGTGACAACTATTAATGTGTAAATGCTATGACATTGCTCATAAATCCAAATGATTACAAACTTGTAGTAATACAAGTAACGCAAACATAATCCTCTCCAAAATGATAATCTAAATTCACACGCTTCTCAATACTTTTGTGTAAGATTAGTGCAGCAACTACGCCCCTATCTTCGTTGGCAAGTTGAAGCACATTAAAATCTTTTGCAAAATCAATTCCAAGTTTTTCATGTTGTTTATACATGGCTTCCTTAGCTGCCCAAAAAAAAGCCATTTGTTTTAACTGATCGTTTTCCGACAATGGAGCAATCATTGATTGCTCTGTATCATTCAAGAACTTATGTGCTACTTTTAAAATACGTGGATGAATATTTTCAATATCAATTCCAATAGAATCCGTGTCACTTACTGCCACAGCTGCATATCCCTTACAGTGCGAAAATGAAAAATGAAAAGGCACCCCTTGTAAATAAGGTTTCCCATTATCAGCCATCACCATTTTGCTTAAATCCGCCTCAGGCATCATTAGTTTAAACAATAACCTTACAGCCAAATGTTGAATTTTACGCTCCTCATTTTGAATATTAACTTCCAATTGCACATCCGTTTCAAAAAATGAAACGGGCTCTGTGATTGACCAAATGGCCAAATGACGGGTCTCGTTAATATTTTGTTGATAAAAGAAAGGCATAAAAAAAAGCTTTGAGTTAGATTGCACCGCGGTTAAGGCTGCAAAATAAACATAAATACATTTAAAAACCCTAAGATGATCTTATCCGACTCTAGAATATTAGAAGAAATTGCAAAAGGAACTATCAAAATTGAACCATACGATCGCAAGGATTTAGGTAGCAATAGTTATGATGTGCATTTGGGAAAATGGTTGGCAACATATGATAATCAAGTATTAGATGCTAAAGCGCATAACACCATTACTTATTTTGAAATTCCTGACGAAGGATTTGTGTTAGAACCCACCGGTTTTTATTTAGGCGTAACTTTAGAGTATACCGAAACACATGCGCATGTTCCTTTCTTAGAAGGTAAATCTTCAACAGGAAGATTAGGTATTGATATCCATGCTACAGCGGGTAAAGGTGATGTTGGATTTTGCGGATATTGGACTTTAGAAATTTCAGTAAAACAACCCGTTCGTGTTTATAAAGGAATGCCAATTGGACAATTAATATATTTCCCAGTAGACGGTGAAATTGAAATTGCATATAATAAAAAATCAAACGCAAAATATAGCGGACAGCCTGAAAAGCCTATTGAGAGTATGATGTGGAAGAATCAATTTTAAAATTCAATATCAAAGAATAACGGTTATTAAAATCCTTAGTTAGGTCTAAGGATTTTTTTGTGCGTATATGCCAACGCCCATAGTAAAACATCGTTGTAACTTTCAACACCATTGGCTTGCTTATTCCATTTTAAAAACTGATTGTACAATTGCATAGAACCTGGAATTTGCAAGTCCTGTTTGCGTGTGAAAAAATCTCTTATTTGTTTTCTATCTGCTAAAACAATAGGACTTATTAACTGTTTATTTCTAGTAATCACTTTTTGAAATTGAAGCGAATCTCCTCTTTTTGCTATACTCCATAATTGCGCTTGTTGTGCATAGGTAAATAATTGCAATTGAGCAGCATATTGGAATAGCGGATCTTTTGATTCTGTACCAATCACGAATGCAATAAAATTAGCTTCTGTCTCTGAAGCATATCCTAGTTGATGCGCCATTTCATGACATATTGTAAATGGCAAAGTTAAAACTGGCAAGTCGCCTCTTATAATGGCCTCTCCAGTGAAGGGTTGGTAAAATGCGGTGTAGCCTAAATAATCTCCCCATGCAGGAAAGGCTGATTTTTTCAGACTGGGTTGATGGTATTCTAAAAATGGATATTGTTTGGACACTTGGGCATATTGTTGTTGACTTTGCTCCAAAATCAGATTAAAACGTGATGCTTCAATGGTGGAATCCCGAATGGATGCCCTGGTTTGATTCATTTGTTGAATTAACTGCAAACTCAAACTATCCATTTGAGATTCGGTGTAAATCCCGGGTACTTTCAATTGAAAATCATTAGCAGGGCTCTGTTTTTGATAATTCAGCCCCCAAAACAATTGAAAGACAATGTAAAGCTTTACAATCCCGTTTAAAATCTTTACAAAAATCAAATTCCAATAAGTCCGAGATATAAAAGGAGCATGTATTTTTCTTACTACATTAATTAGACTGATAATCAAGGAGATGCAAATAATTAAATATGCCCATTCTCCTAATGCGAAATCCAATTTTCCAGAAATTGCCCTTAATAAAAAGCTAATGGGCTTATACACAAAAGGCAAATAGTAATTGGAAATCAATTGCTTAGAACAACCAAAACTGAAAATAATTAGGGCAAACAGGTACCTTTTGTAGTTCCATGGCAGTTTTTGACCTAAATTTGTAGCTTCGGACATCATTTAAATTATTGGGTAAAATTAGGATAAACTTTGTCTTTTCATTGGTTTTTACTAACTTTGCCAACCCTTAAAGTACGGTTATGGGCCAAAACAGAACATTTGAAATACCATTTGTAGGTTTAACGGCCGGCGAACATGAGTTCGAATACCATATTGAGGATAAGTTCTTTAAAGATTTTGGGCCTCAGGAATTTAGTAATTGTGACACTAAAATCAAGTTGAAATTGGATAAGCATCAAGGCTTTATGCAATTACATTTTGATGTGGATGGAAAAGTGGATACACAATGTGATCGTTGCGGTAATCCCCTAACGGTTCAATTGTGGGATGAGTTTAAATTAATCATTAAACTTGTTGACGATCCAAACACAATGAATAGCCAAGAGGAAGATCCAGACATCTACTATATTGACCATAACGAAAGTCATTTTAGTGTTGCTGCTTGGATTTATGAATTCATCACATTAAGTTTTCCATTGCAACATATTTGCAAGGAAAATGAAAAAGGAGAATCCACCTGTAATCAAAAAGCTTTGGCCGAATTGCAAAAGCTCATGTCTGCTCCTTTGGAAACAAGAAATGAGCATTTGTGGAAAGGCTTAGATAAATTTAAAGATGGACTTAAAGAAGAAGATGCGAATGCATCAGATGATTAGAATAAAGTAGTTAAAAAATAGAATAGTAAAAATTTAAAACATAAGAGATGCCTAATCCTAAACGCAGACACTCACAACAACGTAGTGCAAAAAGAAGAACTCACTATGTAGCACAAGAAGTAACATTAAGCACTGATGGCACAACAGGAGAAATCCATGTTCGTCACCGTGCACATGTTCAAGAGGGTAAATTGTACTACAAAGGAAAATTAGTAGCTGAAAAAGCTCCTTTAAAAGCATAATTACAATGAATATCGGGATTGATATGATGGGTGGCGATTTCGCCCCACTTGAAGCCGTAAAAGGTGTAAAGCAATATCTTTCTAATTCCGAGCATACTATATTTTGCATTGGAGAAGAGACCCAGTTGAAATCTTTATTTCAAGAACACGGGGTCTCTTCTCCTTTTTTGCATATTGTACATGCATCACAAGTAGTTGGCTATCATGAACATCCTACTAAAGCTTTAAAAGAAAAACCAGACTCTTCCATTGCAGTTGGTTTTAAATTATTAGCCGAAGGAAAAATTGATGCTTTTGGAAGTGCTGGCAATACGGGTGCAATGTTAGTTGGTGCTATGTTTAGCATCAAACCCATTAAAGGTGTAATGCGCCCAACCATTGCTTCATTACTTCCTAAATTAGAAGGCAAAACAGGTATCCTTGTTGACGTTGGCTTAAACGCTGACTGTAAGCCAGAACAATTAAATCAGTTCGCCATCCTAGGAAATTTATATGCAAAGCACATTTTGAATATTGAAAATCCAAAAGTTGGATTACTTAATATGGGTGAGGAAGAAGGAAAAGGAAATGCATTAGCTCAAGCTACCTACCCAGTCTTAAAAGAAAATACCCATATTGAATTTATGGGTAATGTTGAAGGTCGTGATTTATTTAATGACAAGGCAGATGTTATTGTTTGCGATGGTTTCACTGGAAACATTGTATTAAAAACAGCCGAGGCTATGTATGATGCAGCAGTGCATCAAGGTTTAGGTGATGATTCTTTCTTTAGTCGTTACCATTTTGAACATTATGGCGGCACTCCTATTTTAGGGGTAAATAAGCCAGTAATAATTTCCCACGGCATTAGCAATGCAAAAGCATTTTGCAATATGGTTAAGCTTGCCGAAAAAATGATTGAAACAAAATTCTGTGAAATCATTACTTCTAATTTCGAGACTTTATAATCGAATTTCTATTCGCTTTCCAATCAATTCCATTTCTAGTGTTTTCTTTATTTAAATGTGCGTATCCCACTCTATTTTGGGGATTATTTTAAGGTATTTTAACACTTTAGGCTAACATTCGTTTGGGGCATAAATTGTATATTTGTTATTCAATAATTAAACTATGAGCAAGTACAGATCAGGCGTTTTATTTGGCAAAGAATTAGAAACTTTATACAATGATGCAAAAGCAAATAATTTTGCAATTCCAGCGGTGAACACTACTGGAACAGATACCATTAATGCAGCTATTGAAACAGCCGCAAAATTAAAGTCTCCAATTATTATTCAGTTCTCAAATGGTGGTGCGCAGTTTATCGCTGGTAAAGGCATGCCTAATGATAATTTACAAGCAAATATTCAGGGTGCTATTGCTGGTGCTTTACACGTTCACCAGGTGGCAAAGTATTATGACGTACCTGTTGTTTTACATACCGATCATGCTGCTAAAAAATGGTTACCATGGATTAGCGCTTTGATTGATGAAAGTGAAAAATATTTTAAATTACACGGACAACCTTTATTCAGTTCTCATATGTTGGATTTGTCGGAAGAACCAATTGAAGAAAATATTGAAACATCAGTTGAATTTTTCAAGCGCATGGCTCCATTGGGAATGGGTATTGAAATTGAATTAGGTGTAACAGGTGGCGAGGAAGATGGCGTTGACAATAGTGGTGTAGAAAATGATAAATTATATACACAACCAGAACATGTTGCTTATGCATACACTGAATTAGGAAAAGTTGGCAACTTATTTACCGTTGCTGCTGCTTTTGGTAATGTTCACGGTGTATATAGCCCAGGCAATGTGGAATTAAAACCTGAAATTTTACACAATAGCCAATTGCATATTGAAAAAACTTTAGGTACTGCTCCAAAGCCTGTTTACTTTGTATTCCATGGTGGTTCTGGTTCTCCTCAAAATCAAATTAGAGAAGCAATCAGTTATGGTGCTATCAAAATGAACTTAGATACCGATTTACAATGGGCTTTCTGGGAAGGTATTTTAGGTTACTACAAAAAGAATGAAGCTTACTTACAAACTCAATTAGGAAATCCTGAGGGAGCTGATAAGCCAAATAAAAAATACTATGACCCAAGGGTATGGTTAAGAAAAGGTGAAGAGTCTTTTATTAAGAGATTAGAACAATCTTTTGAAGACTTAAACTGTATCAACAGAAACGCATAAACAAAATTTTAACACAGCCACCCGTCCTCATAGATAGGTGGCTGTTTATTTTTTTTTACTTTTATAGTTCTAAATAGTTTTAGAAACGATTGCTCACTTAAATGCCCCACTATGAGAAACAGAGAAGAAGATATTGAAGTGAATTTAACCGGAGACGAATCTACTAGTAATGAGACTGGTAAACCTAGATGGTTTAAAAGAATTAAAAGAGGAATTACCACTCCTACTGCTGATAAAAAAGAAACACCCGAAGGTTTATGGACTAAATGTCCAAACTGTAATCATATTTGTACAAGTACTGAATTAAAAGAGAGTTTGTACATCTGTCCTAAATGCAATCACCATCATCGTATTGGAAGTGATGAGTATTTTGAAATGTTATTTGACGATCAACAATACGAAGTGTTGTATGATAATATCGTTAGCAAGGATGCTCTTAATTTTACCGATTTAAAAAACTACCAAAAACGTTTAGATGAAATACATTCTAAAACAGATTTGAAAGATTCTATGCGCGTAGGTGTTGGTAAAATGAATGGCGAAGGTTACGTGGTCGCTTGTATGGATTTTGAATTTATTGGTGGATCATTAGGAAGTGTAATGGGTGAAAAATTTGCAAGGGCTGTAGACTATTGCATCGCAAATCGCCTTCCCTTTTTAGTAATTAGTAAAAGTGGTGGTGCACGTATGATGGAAAGCGCATTTAG
>CAIQQR010000054.1 GCA_903874055.1 uncultured Bacteroidota bacterium
TATTCTATTACTTTACATCCTGCTTTTTCTAATCTTGATTTTGTAATGGGGTTGCCCTTTACCATTAAGCAAACACGTGGGGCTAATGCCAAAACATTGCAACCCATACTATCAAATTCTTCATCCGGCACTTCCACTAATTCATAACCTCGAGCTATAAGTTCATTTCTAAAAATGATGGGGATTAATGGAGAATAGACAACTGCCAAATTGTTATCTACTGGACTTAATACCGACATTAAATGAAATACATCCGAAGGTCCTTTGTAATGTGGCATGGACACTGGCATTACTGTCACTCCCTGAGGTGCTAACAAAGCAGACAATTGACGAATACCTTCCTCGTTAGTACGATACGTATGTCCAACAGCCAACGTTTTTTCATCTAACCAGGCAACATCCCCCCCTTCCAAAGTGCCAGGAGATGTAATAAATCCTAATACTTTAACTCCATTGGCTTCAAAAGCACGATGCTCAGCAGCAGGTTCGTTTCTACGGCCCTCTTTTCCCATATTACAAATAATCATTCCTCTTTCGGTTGCAATTGCTGCGTCTCTACAATAAATAGAATCCATATTCACCGTTTCATCTTGTGGTAAATACAAAACCTCAGTTCCGTTATCAATAAATATTTTTTCAAAAGCATCATACTCTGACAATGCTTTGGCTATATCTGGCTTGCCTAAATAATTAAGTGCCTCCCAATGTTTTGAAATATGTGCATCGTTAATAAAAGCATCGGCCGCTTTTTTGATAAATACGGTTTTTAATTTTCCTGATTCTGAATGCGCGCTCATAATAATTATAAATTAGTTAGTTAATTTTTTATCTCTTTTGATAATAGCAAAAACATAAATGGGAACTGAAAATAAAGTAAGAAAGAATCCCCAAAACACTGTTTCCTGCCCTAGTCCTAACATGATCCAAATGCAAAATACAAAAGTTAAACTTGCTAATAAAATGGTTCCAATTAAAGCAAGGTTACTGTTGAAATTATTTTTAAATTTTAAAATAATAAAAGAAGCGGTACAAAAAACATAAGGAATAATAATGGTAGAGGTTGTCAATAAAATTAAAAATTGAAATTGCGCCACCAAACCCTTTGTATAATTCATGGCCATAAATACAGATACAAACAAACTAGATATTACAATACCAAGTGCGGGCACTCCTTTACTATTTTTGCGCGCAAATAGGGAGGGAAATAATTTGTCATTTGCAATAGCAGCCGGCAATTGACCTTGAATTAATATATAACCATTAAGCGCACCAAATGCAGCAATAGCAACTCCTGCACTTACCCAATATTGTGCGCCTTGTCCCCAAATCATAATGGCCGCATCTGCAAATGGAGTAACACTTGTTTTTAATTGTGTAGCAGGAATCATACCCATAATACTAACCGTACTTAATATATAAACAATCGTAGCAATAAGGGTTCCTAGTGTGGTAGCTTTTGCAACCGTAGCAGCAGAATTCGCTACACTTCCAGAAGGTATGGTTGCGCATTCAATTCCTAGAAATGCAAAAAAAGTAAGTGTAGTAGTAGCAGTGATGGCTGCAATATTGGACGTACCACTTGTATTAAATGGTAAAAAATTATTCCAATGAATATAAAATAATCCAACAATACCAATTAATATAATGGGTACAATTTTTAAAATCGTAGTAATTAATTGTAAAATGCCTGAGGTCAAAATACCTAATGAATTAATCCAAGTCAAAAACCAAATAGTAGCCAAGCCAGTAAAAGCAGCCAACAAACTATTCGTTGCTAATGCAGGAATAAAAGTACTTAGGGCACTTATAAATGAAACCGTAATTGCAGCATTGGTACACCATACCGAAACCAAATAACACCAGGCCACTAAAAACCCTGCAAAGTCGCCCAACCCTTTTTGCGAATATGCATAAGGACCGCCATCGGCTGCAGGTAATAGTTTAGATAAATTAGCAAATACTTTTGATAATAAAAAAGCTCCAATGGATGCGCAAATCCAACCCACTAAACTTATGCCCCCAAAGCTAGCTAAAGTTGCAGGCATCATAAAAACACCGGCACCAATCATATTCCCTACAACCAGTGAAGTGCTTGTCCATAATCCCAACTGTTTCTTATTTTCCTGCATGTATTCAAGATAAGAAAATTGGTGCAGAATCACAATATAGGCACATAAAAAAGGCCCCGATAAATCGGGGCCTTTATATATACTAATAGTATAGAAGTATTACCAGTTTGGATTCTTAACTGCGGCAGAACCAGCAGCTGGAGGATTCTTAACAGTTTCATCTGCAGGAACATCCCAATAATCCATAAAATTGTAATTTATTGTAGCGTTAGGGTAAACTACTTTGTTAAAGATCAAAGTAGCACCATAACGACCACCGCCGTTTGCAGTGCTATAAGACCAACCCCAACGTCTTGCATCAAACCAAGATAAACCACGGAAAGCAAGTGCAGCACCTCTTTCTTTAGTTAACTCAGTTAAAGCAGCAGTTGCAGAGATCGTTGTTGCTAAAGCAGCAACACCAGATTTTTGGTAAGCACGAACAGCGTTAATTAAAGTAACACCACCCGCAACGTCACCAGTTCTGATTTTAGCTTCCGCTTGCATTAAAGCATTCTCTTCGTAAGATGGTCCAATATACACTTCTAATGCACCAGCTACACGAGAACCTAAAACAGGCACTTTCAAGCCAGCAGTAGCACCATCCACTAAGCTATAACGCGTAGTGTTTGTGTTTGCATCACCATAGAAAGTACCACTTGCTGTAGTGAAGTTTGCTAAACGCGCATCACCAGTATTAAAGTTTTGAACTAAACGCTCAGAAACTTTATAAGTAGTATTTTGGTTTGAAGAAGCAGTAATAGAAGCTACTGTACCACCATTATTTGAGAAATAAGAGTTTGCAGCCGAAGAACGACCAGTGAATACATAATCACCTTGTGCAATACCTGCGTTAGTTAAAGTAATAACTTGAGCCCAATCAGCAGCAGCCATTGGAGCAATAGAAGCTTTTGCGATTGTTGCACTTGTGCTACCATTTACAAAAGGAGCTAATTTATTAACTACAATGTTTCTAGCCAATAAAGTATTGATTGACTTGATAAATTGTGCAGTTGAAGGTGCTTTACCTAAACCAACTTGGTTTTGTTGAGGAATCAATTCAGCAATCATAGCTGAATAATCACCTTGATTGCTAATGCTAGACAATGTAGTGATTGCTAAGTTTAATTGCTTGTTAGATTCAGCAATGATAGCATCATGGCTAACAAACTTGTTGTTGATAGTTGCTGACTTATCTTCAATCAAACCAGCATAGTACATACTACCAATTTGAGCGTATGCATATCCTTTCCAGAAATAAGCCCAAGCTTGCACAGTCTTTAATTTATCAGCAGACAATGAAGTGATAGAACCTACATTTTCTAAAGTGATATTACAACCATTGATCATAGCGTACATATTTGTCCACTCATAAAACAATGCGTTATTCGCATTTGCAGTTGCAGCAGTAGTATTGAAACTACGGATGATTCCTGTTGCTTGAGGTGCAGTATTTACGAAAGTAGTTGCTGCAGCATTTGTAGGATCAGCTACAAAACTATCAGGAACACCCATTGTAGTAGTTTGGTTGTTTGAACCTTGTCCACCACCTACAACGTCTCCCATTAACTCACGGTAACCCCATGGTAATGAAAAATAGCTATCACCTAACCAACCATCACCGTAGCTGAAACCGTTCCAGTATACACTACCAAGTGCATAAGCTGCAATTCCAGACTCGGAATTTACGTTACCCGCAAAAGTCGGGTCATTTGGGTCTTTCACATCAAGTTCTTTCTTACATGAAGTAGAAACCAACATGATGGTTGCGACCGCCAAGATGTACAAACTGTACGATCCTGAAGTTCTTTGTTTAAAATTTATTAATCTTTTCATCTGTTATACTTTTTTATTTAGGTTAGAATTAGAATCCAAGGTTTAATGAAATTTGGAAAGATTTCATATTTGGAATCGTACTATGGTCAACACCTCTATCATAAGAAGAGTTAGATGCGCCTGAACTAATTTCTGGATCTAAACCATCATATTTAGTAAAGGTTAACAAGTTACGACCACTTAACACCAATTGTGCTTTTTTAGCCCATTTGATATCAGTGAACTTAGCTAAGTCAACACCTAAAGAGATATTTCTTAATCTAACAAAAGATGCATCTTCGTAGAAGTAGTCTTTAGTAGTATTGTTACCAACACCTTTAGCTGTATTACCTAATGCATAGTAAGCACTAGCGTAGTAAGCAGACCAAGCACCTGTTTGACCACCAATTGTAACTGGTTTAGTAAAGTCGCTGCTAATACCATCACGATACATCCACTCTTTAGTTTGCTCATACAAGTGTGCACCATTTACCCAATCAAATTGGAAACCAAAAGTGATAGCTTGTTTGAAAGTAAAGTTGTTAATGAATGAAGAAGTAAATGTTGGGTTAGGATCTCCAAATGAAGTTGCTTCATCAGAGAAGTAAATTGCTTTTGTTGCAGTATTTACTACACGACCATTTACGATTTCATATCCAGCTTGTTGAGCAGGATCAATGAATGGAGTTTTACCATCCGCTCTTAATTGACCAATGCTAGTTAAAGCTTTGTAACCATAAATTTCACCAATTTTACGACCAGCAACTAATGCTAAGCTCGTAGAACCAGCATAAGAAGTCAATGGTATATCACCACCTTCTACTTTATCAATTGTAGATACTTGGTGACCCCAGTTTGTTGTGAAATCCCATGCGAAGTTCTTAGTTGTAACTACAGGAATATTAACACTAAATTGGATACCATTTGAAGACAAGCCAATTGCGTTTGTCAATAAACTTGTTCCACCAGTACTTGGCGGTACGTTTTGAGCAAAGATTGCGTTGTCAGTTGCACGCTTCCAGTAAGTGAATGAAGCGTTTAAAGATCTAAACCAGTTGCCTGATTTTAATAAACCTAAAGAGATATCTGTACCAAATTCAGTTTCGCTTGATACTTCCACACCTAAGTTTGGATTTTTAGCTGAAGATTGATTTGTGTAAGCAACTTGAGAACCTGTTGCTTGTAAATTTAACACAGGGTAACGGTCAAATGCACCTGGTTGGATACCCGCTTGACCATAAGCCGCACGTAATTTCCAAGCAGTGATTGTATTGCTGATACCATCAAAGAATTTGAATGATTCTAAGTTCACATAACCGTTGTAGTGAGGGAAAGTGAATGGCTTAGAACCTGCACCGAATGCAGAAGAATAGTCAGTTCTGAAACCACCAGTTACACCGGCATGGTTTGCCCAGTCTATTTTTTGATCTATTACATAACCATAAGTAGCAAATGTTTCATTGTAGTCATAGTTAATTACTTGAGACTGCGTTGAATTCAAAGTAAATGGAGGGTTTAATCCCAAAGAAAGACCGTAACCATCTAACTCTTTGTATTGACTTTTACGATAATCAAAACCTACTAAAGTAGAAGTTGTAATAGGAATTTTCAAACCAAAATCTCTTTGGAAGTCAGTTGTGATAACTGCATTCGCATTAAAGTTTTGTTTTGTTAAACTGTATTGGAAGTTATCAATTTCACCAGTATTGTCATTACCATTTTGGTAAGAAGCCCAACTACCATAGTAATTAGAACTTGCGTCTAATGACTGGTTGTAGTAAGTCCAAATATCATTTTCATTTTTGTAGCTTACACCATATTTAGCATTCAACACGATATTCTTGTTGATTTTATAGTTTGCTTCAAAATTTTGAATGATATCATATTTTTTACTATTACCGCTTGAGTAGTCAGTTCTATAATAAGGGTTACCCGCATTGACAGATACGAAACTTGCTTTTTGGTAAACCGGGTGTTTACCACCAACAACTGTATCAGCAATACTTAAGAAAGGAGAGGTATTTAAGAAACCATAAATTTGACCTACCCCTGCATTTTGAGTACCATAACCATACCCAATTCCACCTGGAGCTCCCAAACCTGGGTGCATATCGTTAGCAGTGTAAGCGATATTTGTAATTGAACGGATTGTGAAGTTTTTGAAAACCTCAGCACCAATATTTGCAGTAATGTTAGTTCTGTCTAAAGCACCATTGTTTCTTAAGAAAGGAGAATTTTGGTGATTATTTGAAACTGTCAAGCTAAAATCATTTTTATCTCCACCACCATTAATATTAATAGTGTTGTTTAAAGTTTGCGCATCTTGGAAGATTTCTGCAAAGTGATCATGATATTGTAAAGCACCGACATAAGGCTTGTTAAATTGGTTTCTTGGATCCAAGATACCATAACGAGTGTAGTTTTGTGTTTCACCTGGAGCATTAGGGTTTGTACCAATATTGCTACCATAAGCATAAGCCAATGAACCAGAACCTAAGATAGATCCTAATACTGGGTCAACTTTTAATACGTCACCAGCAGCATAACCTGAACCAGCATTTTGAGCGATGATATTGCCATTTGCATCAGTTAAATAACCGTGTAATTGAGCTTTACCAAAATTTCCAGAATTGATAAATGTACTGTTTGCTAAGCTAGAGCTCACATTTACATTCATTTTTCCTTTTTGTCCTTTTTTAGTGAAAATTTGGATAACACCATTCGCACCTTGCGCACCATATAAAGAAGCAGAAGCAGCACCTTGAACTACCTCAACACGATCAACTTGTGTTAAGTCGATAGTTGTTAAACTAGTAAATGGAACTTCCACTCCATCTAATAATACTAATGGACGAGTACCACCTTGTACAGTGTTAATACCACGTAAAACGATGTTTACTTGGTCACCAGGGTTACCAGACACAGAAGAAATTTGCGCACCTGGAATTTTACCAATCAAAGCCTGATCGATAGAAGCAGCAGGAACGATAGGTAATTTAGCCGAAGTGATTGACTCTGTAGAAATACCTAATTTCTTTCTAGATGTTGCAACTCCTGATCCTGTTACAACTACCTCACTTAATGCTTTCACATCAGTGGCTAATTTCACAGTTACATTTGCAGCAGCAGCTACTGTTTTTGACTCATATCCAAGTGCAGATATTACTAAAGATGCACCATTAGCAGCCTTTAGCGTGAACGTACCATCAGTGTTTACTGTAGTACCAGTTCTTGTACCTTTAACTTGAACAGAAGCTCCAGAAATTGGATCTCCTTTTTCGTCAGTTACTCTACCATTTACGGTAGGATTTTGGGCCATTGCAGTACCAAAGAATAGGCACGATGCAAGTAAGCTCCATAAAAGTTTTTTTCTCATACTTGTTTTAATTTTTGTTAAACTGAACTCGTCTTGGAATAACGCGAAATGCTAAATTAAGTTTTTATTAACAATTTGCAAAGGAATGAGGCTTAAAAATAGCTTTAATTTCTACTAATTTAATAGACTTAATAATTTCAGTTAACAATTGAATGAATTTCAATCATTTACATATTAAATGTGACATATATCAAATTAATTTATTTAACTAATAAGGGTTAGTTATCGCAAAAATGAACCGAAATTGACAAGGTTTTTAATAAGTAGCCATTTTTCTAATATGTAAATCCTACATAATAGCACTGTATTCTTACTACATGTATGACGGCCACTAGCGCTTTATAGCTTTAATTTTTCAAAAAAGGTAGCTTCATCTATCTCCACCACCGCTCCAGGTAACATTGATTCCAATTTAACATCTTCAATTGAAATGCGTATGAGTCGGATACTTTTATGATTTACTGCAGCAACCATTTTTCGCACTTGATGAAATTTTCCTTCAGTTAATGTTATTGTCAACCAAGTGGTGATTACATTTTTATGCAAAGGAGTGCCTGCCTCAAATAAATCAACTGGTTTTTCTACAATTTTAACTTCACAGGGAGTGGTTTTAAAACTAGTTCCCAATTTGGAAGTTATTTCAATACCAGCAGCAAGTTTGTCTGCAGTTTCTAAAGACATTGCATTTTTAACTTGCACTAAATAAGTTCGTTTGTGTGAGACAGTTCCTTGAAAAAGAAGCTTAGTAATTTTTTTATTCGTAGTTAATAACAATAGTCCTTCGGAGTTTTGATCTAATCTTCCAATTGCATGCGTTCCTTCGGGGAAATTAAAATTTAAATCGGTTAATAATCGTACATCATGACTACTCACAAATTGCGAAACCATATTTAATGGTTTATTGACTAGAAAATAACGATGTACAATCATAACAAAAGCAAATTACTTAATATTGCATATGCAGCCAATTTCAAATGACCCATTACACGGAAAAACACTAGAATATATTGTCACAGAACTAGTGAAATATTTTGGATGGGAGGACTTAGGACAGCATATTCCTATTAATTGTTTTAATAGCAATCCTAGTATTAAATCAAGTTTGAAATTTTTAAGAAAAACACCTTGGGCTAGAAAAAAAGTAGAGGACCTATATATTAGAATGATAGAAGCTTAGTTGTTTTGTGCTTGCTACTAATTTTGTTGTACTAAAATACTTCACCTAAGTTCATAAATAAACCTCGAGAGCCACCTTGTCCAAATCCATAATCTAAAGCTACACTTGTATTAGAATGTTTATTAAACTTCACTCTTAACCCTGCTCCATATCCAGGTAAAACACCTTGAATAGATTGGCCTGGCATTGATGATAAGCTTTGTACATTCGCAAAGACAACTCCACCTAAAAATCCGTTTTCAGTAATGCCAAATCTATATTCAGATTCTGCATATAATAATTTATCTCCTCTAAATCGTCCTTGCACATAACCTCTTCCTACATTACTATAGGTATCACTTGCCGTGTTTGGCAAGTCTAAATAAGGAGGCTTCCCACTAACTGTAATTTGATCATAGGTCCAAAATGCTAAAATGTTTTTACTACCCTGTGGAAATGAGATATATTTTCTGTAGTCTACAATAAAAGAGCTCCATTTTTGATCGCTTCCTAATGCAGTTAAATTATCTCTAAACATTACATTGATAAAACTACTATTAGCGACAGGTGTTACATTGTTAATTCTTGTGTCGTACAAAAGATTTAATACATATCCAGTAGAATTTGAATTTTTAGTTTGACCATACTGCGTCAATCCGTTTACTGGTTTATATTTTGTAGAAGTATCTTTTATATTCCAGTGATAATCCATATTTAATCCAATGCCAAAGTATAAATTGTTAGCAATTTTTTTTGACACCGATTGATACATTTTTAAATACGAATAATCTAATTCATCAAACAAATTAAGGCTCGACTTATTTCCCAAACCAAAATCTTTTTGTGGGTATTTTAAATAAGACCAGTTATTGCTAAAATTATATTCCCCATTTTTTGTCCAAAGGTTACTTGCAAACTGAGATACAATTTGTTTATTTTGAGTAATTTTTAATTCGGTGAAATAGGTTGATTTATTTTCAGTTCCGGTAGTTTTAGGCAAAACCACACTGGCATTAATAGATGCCGCCATTCCTGTTCCTAAGCTATATTCTACACCAGGTATAAATGTTAAATGTGCCTTTTTAATTTCTTCGCTTTGACTTCTGTCTTTACTAATTTTTAATATGCGATATACCCCATCAATAAAATCAACCATGGAGTCCTTGCCAGGCTGTTTATAAAAAGCAAGTGTGAAAATATTTTTTTTGTGTAATTTTTTCGGAATAGAATCAGTCACTTGCGCGCGCGCATTTGAAAAAAGAAAAATGAGTGTAAATAGAAAAAATAATCTTTGCATGTATAAATTTTTCGATTGAACGAATTTTAGACTGCAAAGCTACGTTTTATTTATAGCAATTACTATTTGATAATTTACAATCCCGATTTCAAATAGCTCCATCCCTCCTCTTGTTTTGTTATCACTTCTACAACACCTGATGGAACTGTGCCTGCTACTTTAAGTAACATGTCGGCAGTAATATTATGTTTACGCATCGTATTTTGACATGCATTAAATTTGATGCCTTGACCGCTAAGTAGTTGAATGTCTTCTGCAAAAAAGGTTTTGTCTTTTACTAAAAAATCAATTGCTTTTCCATGCACAACCACTTCGATATTCAAATTTGTTGGCCATACTTTTTGAATGTTCTTAATATTTCCGATAATGCTTGACCAACTAGCAGTATCAGCCGTATTTAATTGAACAACGATATTGTGAATTTTATTTTCTTTAGTTTTATCAATGCCTTGAGAAAAGCCACTTTGTGCCAAGAAGCAAATTGCAATAACAAGCACAAAGTTTTTAATCTTATTCAACATAGGAGTTTATTTATACTTAAATATAAAAAAAATAAACTAATTCAATTCAATTCTCGCAATAAAGTTTTAATATCATAGTATGAAACAATTGCGTAGAAGCCTACTATTACTTATTGGAATCATCCTTGCTTTTGCTTGCATAAAATATTATTTTTTAAGTACGAGGAAAATTAAAATTAATCATAGTGGAAATTTAAATAAAGCTTGGATAGGACCCGACATCAAAACAGATAGTAGCGTAAATGGTGAAGAACGAACTTTAATTTTATATGGGCAAGACCTTATTGCACATACTTCAAAATACTTAGGCCCTAATGGCACCGTAGCCAAAATTACGAACGGCATGAATTGTCAAAACTGCCATTTAAATGCAGGTAATCAACCCTGGGGCAATAATTACGGTGCAGTTTATTCCACTTATCCAAAATACAGAGATAGAAGTGGCCAGATTGAATCCATTTATAAACGAGTTTCCGATTGTATGGAACGTAGTTTAAATGGCAAAGCATTAGATAGCAATAGTAAAGAGTTTGCAGCTATTAATAATTATGTAAAATATTTAGGCAAATATGTTCAAAAGGATAGCAA
>CAIQQR010000055.1 GCA_903874055.1 uncultured Bacteroidota bacterium
AATTAGTGAATCAGCTCCTTTAAGTGGTGCAATAAAAGGTACTATGCTTGCTGGTAAAACGTATACAGTGAGCGGTGATATCTTTGTGAATACGGGTGATACTTTAATTATTCAACCAGGTGTGACTGTGAATTTCACAGGCACTGGTGGTGTTCCAGTTGGTGTTGGTGTAAAAGGCACTTTACTTTCTTTAGGTACTAAGGAAGCCCCTATTTATTTAACTTACCCTGGAGTTACAAGAACCGATCAATTAGGTTCAAATCCAGACACGGATCCAGCTTTAAAGGGAAAGTGGACTGGTGTTACAGGTGCAACAACTTGTCCATTAATTGTTATAAAATGGACACATGTTGATTTTGGTGGTGCTGCAATTAGTTCCGCTATGAAAAGTTTTACAGGAAGCTCAAGTCCTTATCCTGTGTACTTCGCAAACCCTGATGGTAGTTTTATTTTAGAAGATTCTTGGATTTATGGAAGTGTGGATGATCCATTTAGAATCAATGGTGGAAAAATACATGTAATGAGAAATACTTTTGAAAAATGTGGATATACTGGTGGTGAAGCAATGAACTCAAAGGCGGGTACCATTGGTGATTTTGCTTATAATTTATGTGTGGGTATGGCAACCAATGGTCCAAAAGTATCAAATATTAACGTTGCAGTTGGTAAACCAGGCTCTAATGTGCGTATTTACAATAATACTATTATTAACTGTGGATATCGTCGTTCTGCTGCAGGACGTGGCGGTTCTATTAATTTTGAAGAAGGTGCTGGTGGCATGGCGTATAATAACTTAATTGTAAACTGTAAATTTGGATTACGTGTTGTAAATAATCCAATTGCTGATACAGCCAATTTAATATATGGTTATAATTTTTATTATGCCGATTCATTATCTGTAGCAAGTCAGTTTATTCCTTCTTTATCAGTAAGCACAGCTATAAGCAAGCCAATGGAGACTGATATTCCTAAGCCATCAACTTATTTACCTGTTGGTTGGACAATAGGCGCAGTATATACGGCAAACGCTGCAGTAGTAGGTGCTAACAACCCTCAATTTATTAATGCCCCAGTGCCATTGCCTGCTGGATTAATGTTAAGAGATATTGCAGTAGTTGGAACTTCTAACTATGCATTAAAGCCAAATTCTCCATGTATTGGAGCCGGATTTATTGGCTTTACGCCAAGAGCGGATGTAATTGTAGATTTAAGATTAGGTGCTACTGAAATTACACCTCCAGGAAAAGATATCGGTTGCTACCAAAGTAATGGTAGAGGAAACCAACACTAATTTTAGTTTTGTTTTTAATTTGAATAAAAGGTGCCTTTACGAAAGTAGCGGGCACCTTTTTTATGAATCCTTTTTTTGTATTTTTATTGTATATCCAAGACTCATGAATAGATATTTTTATATTTTACTTTTTTGCATTTCTAATTTAGTGAATACTGGATTTGCCCAAAAATCAAAACTGCCACTAAAGGATAGTATTGTTCAGTTTATTTTTACTTCGGATGTACATTTTGGGTTGACTAAAAATTCATTCAGAGGAAAGTCAAATATTTCAGCTTTGGAAGTAAATAAAGCCATGGTGAAATCGATGAACCAATTAAAAGGCCAGTTCATACCAAACGATAATGGAGTATATGCAAATCAAGTGATAAAAGGTTTGGATGCGCTTGTGATAACTGGGGATATTGCCAATAGAATGGAAGACGGCATTCAATCAGCCACAAAGTCATGGGAGGAATTTAAGATTGCATTTTTAGATAGTCTTTATATTACTCAGTCCAATAATATAAAGTCAAATTTATTTTTGGTACCCGGTAATCATGATATGAGTAATGCCATTGGCTTCCATAGGCCCATGGCACCTAAAAAAGATGCAGCTTCTATGTTGGGAATTTATAATTTAATGTTTCCTGAAAAACAAGTTAAGGAATTTGATAGCAGTTTAAATAGGGTGCATTATGCGAAAGATATAAATGGAGTACATTTTATTTTTTTAAGTTTATATCCTGATTCTGCTGAAAGGGTTTGGATGGAAAAAGATTTATCAAAAATCAATAATACAACTCCAGTATTGCTTTTTGCGCACTCTATTCCCAATGTTGAGCCAAGGTTTTTCGAAAATCCCAATGGTATACATGATATTAATGAGGAAGATAAATTTGAGAATCTAGTACCTGAAAGATATAAGGATGGAAAGGATGTAAAAGGGACAACAACCATTGAACAAAATGAATTTGCGGAGTTTATTAAAAAGCATTCAAATATTAAAGTATACTTCCATGGTCATGAAAATTTTACTGAATATTATACTTACAATGGTCCAAATAAAGACATTCAATTAAATTGCATTAGAACTGATAGTCCCATGAAAGGGAGGTTCTCGGCAAAAGATGAAACCAAACTAGCTTTTGAATTGGTAACTATTAATACCAACACCAAAAAATTAACGGTAAGAGAGGTGCTTTGGAACAAGCCATCCACGATTACTACATTTACATGGGGTCAAACTGTCACTATTTCACTCTAGATTATTTAATTGCTTCTTTAATTTTATTAAAAATGGCTGTGTTTTCATACACACCATCAAATAAATAGGAGCGGTATCCATAGGCAAAAACGGGTACAGGAATGCCTGTATGGTCATTAGTAGCAAATTGTCCATTAACTGTTTGCTGCTGATAATTCCCATCATGTAAGGTTAACCCACCTGTTTCATGATCCCCTGTTATAATCACTAAAGTTCCTTTATGGTTGTCTGCAAATTCAATTGCTTTACTAATTACTGCATCAAAATCAATTACTTCCTTAACTACGTACTCCATAATATTAGCATGTCCGCCATAATCAATCTGTGCAGCTTCCTCCATCATAAAAAAGGAATTATTATTATTCCCCGATAATGCGGCACTCACTTTTTCAAACGCATTCGTTAACCAAGCCCCGCGCCCTTCTTGCATTGATAAACCAGCTTGCTTTTCAATTACTAATGTTTTTTTATTTCCAGAGACGTCAATGTCATTTATATTGTTTACAATTTTATAATTAGGCAATAAATTTTCAAGCGTTTTATTATTTAAGGTTGCCGAAGTTTTCTTTTGTAAAATACCAATTGTGTTTAATTTATCATTTCCTGCCCCCGCTAATATTTGTACATTAGAATGGTTTAATTGTTGAATAATTTCAATAGAACTATCTCTTTCCTTTGCACGTGCATAAAACGCGGCTGGCGTCGCATCCGAAACGTCACCACTACTAATGAGTCCAATTTTAAATTGTTTGGAAGCTAGATAATCTGTGATTATTGACAATGAGTCTCCTTTTGGCGAAAGCCCTAAATGTCTATTTTCAATTTTCTCCCCTGTTGCCAATGAACTGGCTCCTGGAGCAGAATCGGTAACATAATTATCCGCAGAACTAGTTTTAGAAAATCCAATATGCTTTAAATTAAATGTAGTAAGTGCTCCGCCATTGGCAGTATATCCGGCATACCATTGAGGTAAGCTACAACCATCACCAATAAACAATATTATTTTATTTACAGGAGCGTCAATTCCATCATTTTCATATTTTGGCAAATAAGTATTTTGTTTATTATTAATGACTGCATTATTGCTACTCCAATTTTTTAAGAATTTAGCCAATTCAACAATATGATCTGTATTAATAAAATCCACTTTCATTTTTATAAACTGTTGCCATGCATTTATATAATCTGGACTACCATAAAAACGAATTTGTTTACCTTTCAAATGAACACTATTAATGATAGAATCTATTTTATGCTGATCTTGTTTTACCATGACACCTTTGCCATTCCAATGGGTGTATTCACTAAGATCTGCACTAAAAAGACCTACCCTTGATAATTCATAATTGCTGTAGGATTTACCTAAATCACCATCAAAAAATAGGTAGCTTGGGTATTGATTAAATTTATTTGAGTTAGGCCTATTACCTGTAATAACAATTTTTAATTTACCCGATTGAATAATGGCTGGATAAGTGTTTAGTAGGTTCACTAATTTTCCGATAGTTCTATCAGGGTCTGTTTTAATATCTATCAGAAGTTGTAAAGTCTTAGTAGAATCCTTGTAAGGGGAACCGTTATTGAATTTTATTTTATTATTAAGTGGATCTAAATACAATGATTGCAAGGTCCTTTTCTTTGTTATATCTCCAAAAACATGACCTACAAATAAACTATCGTTAAAGTAAAATATATCTGCTTCAATGGAGCCAAAATTATTTTCGTAAGCAGTGAAAAACGGGATAGGATTTTCATAATCATTATGTGAGTGCGCATTATAAGTTGAATACATAGTTGTATTTTGACTTATTGCATTATTCAATATTAGTATGCTTGCGAAAACTAAAATTCTTTTTATATTTTTCATTCTATTGTTTTTGTAAATTTCAAATGACTATTTTTAAATCCATTATTTTTATAAAATTCATGCGTTTCAATTCTCTTATTTTGAGCAGTAACTTCGAAACTAACACAATCTAATTCTTTTAATATTCCTTCAATGTAACCAATTAATTTCTTGCCAATTCCCTTGCCTCTAACTTCGTTTTTAACAAATAATTCTTGTATTTCTGCTACCTTCCCACAATGATGTAGAAGTAATTGAAGATGACAACTGACAAACCCTAAACAATTGCCCATATTATCTTCGGCCAAATAATATAATTTATCATTATCATTAATATTTTGAAAAAATATACTTTCAAAAAGCTTGATATTAAATGAATTGGCTTCTAAATCACAAATTTGTTCATATACAGTTAACATATCATTTTCATTCATCTTCCTGATAATTATTTCATTTCCCATTTTTGTTTATTTATTAATGTTATGAAATTATAAATTTTATATTACCTCAATATTATTTTGTCTGATTTATAGCACTCATAATATTCTGGTAACATTAGTCGTGTTAAAATTGCACAAAATTTAACATATGCAAGCATTATTCAAGAAGGCTTTAATAGGCGTTACGCTATTAGTTTTCTTTATTTCGAATGTCTACGCTCAAGACACAAGAACTGTAACAGGAAAAATTCAAACTACAACAGGCATTGGTATTGCTGGTGCAGTAGTAAGAGCTATCCCTTCTAAAAAAACAGTTCAAACAGACAATGAAGGTAATTTTAAAATTACAATTTCAACTTCAGATAAATCAGTTGAAGTAACTTCATTAGGTTTTTTATCTCAAACCTATACTTTGCGTAATGAAGCTAGTTTTTCTTTAGCATTACAAGAAGATACAAAAGCATTAACAGATGTTGTGGTTACTGCTTACGGTATTAAGAGAGAAACTAAAAAAGTGGGTTACTCAATTCAAGAATTAAAAGGTAGTGATTTGATTAAGGCAAGAGATGCCAATCCAATTAACTCTTTAGCTGGTAAAGTTGCTGGTTTAACAGTAGGTGCAAACGCCGAAATGTTAGGTCGTCCAGAATTAGTTTTACGTGGTTCTAAAGATTTATTATTTGTGGTTGACGGAGTTCCAGTAAATACAGATACATGGAACATTGCTCCAGATGATATTGAAACATATACAGTATTAAAAGGTACCAATGCTTCTGCATTATATGGATTTAGAGGTTTAAATGGTGCGATCGTTATTACTACTAAAAGAGGTACAAAAGATAAAAAAGGATGGCAGGTAGATTTTAACTCAAGCACTATGTTGGAGAATGGTTTTATCGCTGTTCCTGAAGCACAAGCAGAATATGGTCGTGGTACTAACTATGGTTATAGCTATGGTGATGTTTTATATGATAACAAGCAACGTTTACCAGAATGGGGTCCTCGTTTTGAAGGTCAAATGGTGAAGCAATATAATAGCCCTTACGATATTGTAACAGGTATTAGAACTGCAACTCCTTGGACTGCAAAAGGTAAGAATAACTTTGAAAATTTCATGGAAACTGGTATCATCAATACCAATAACATCTCATTATCTGGTGCAACTGAAAAGTCTGATGTTAGAATCTCTATTTCTAATATGGATCAAAAAGGGATGTCTCCAAACACAAAGTTAAATTCTTATACTTTAGCAGTGAATGGTGGCTACAACGTTTCTAAGAAATTAAGATTAGAAGCTAGCTTAAACATGAATAAGCAATACTCTCCAAATATTCCTGACGTAAACTATGGTCCAAACTCTTACATCTATATGTTTAAAGTATATGGATCATCTGATTACGATATCAATGACTTAAAAGATATCTACAAAGGACCACAAGGAGTTCAAAATTTAATTCCATATGCTCAAGAGTATGGTCGTGAAAACAGTGCTTGGTTTATGGCTGAAAAGTGGTTACGTTCTCATGATAAAACAGATGTGAATGGATATATAAAAGCTTCTTATAAGCCAACAAACGACTTAACATTCAACTTACGTTCTCAATTCTCTACTTGGAGCCAATTAAGAACTGAACAAGTTCCAGCAGGCGCTAACTTAAATACGTACACTCCATGGTTCTACTTTGGATGGTATGGTGACTACCATGAGGATAGCAGAAGATTGACTGAAAATAATACTGACTTAACTGCTAATTACGAAAAGAAAGTAGGTCAAATTGGTATCTCTGCTTTAGCGGGTGTTTCTGAAAGATCATTTGCTTATAACTCTTTCTGGGGTACAACAAAAGCTTTAGCGGTTCCAAACTTATATGTATTGTCTAACTCTAAGGATGCGGCATTGTCTTATACTTGGAATTCAAGAATGCAAGTGTATAGCGCATTTTACTCAATTGATTTATCATTAAGTAAATATGCAACTTTATCTCACACAGGTCGTGTAGATCAATTATCTACTTTACCTGATGGAAACAATACTTTCTACTATCCTTCAGTTTCATTAAGCTCTGCTTTAAAAGACTATTTGAATTTACCTTCATTTATTTCTTTTGCTAAAGTACGTGCTTCATATGCCGATGTAAAAGGTGGATTGACTCAATCTACTATTCCTTCTGCATTTACTGCAATTACTGGTACAAGTACGAATGGTGGTTTATTAGGATATGGCTCTGACTTATATAGTTCTTATGATGGCCCTTCTTATGCAAACCAAAATGCATACGCATTCCAATCTTATTATAATGGAACTCCTTCGGTAGGTTATTCTAGTACCATTGCAAATAGTGCTTTAAAACCATTTGACCGTACTTCATATGAAGGTGGTGTGGATTTAAAATTTGCAAAAAACAGATTAGGATTTGACTTCACTTACTTTACAAGTTTTAACGGACCTCAAATTTACGCTTTACCAGTAGCATCTTCAACAGGCTATGCTGCACAAAACGTGAATGGTATCACTTCTAAAAAAGCAGGTTTTGAAATTACTTTATCTGGTACACCTATCAAAACTGCTAACTTTAACTGGGATATCAATGCTACTTATGCAACTTACCAAGAAACTTTGGATGCAATTTATGGTTCTGAAACCGGCTTAACTTTAAACAACCACGTTTACAAAGTTGGTGATCGTTTAGATGCGATTTATGGTTCTGCATTTGTACGTGATGGTTCAAACAATATCGTTTGGTCTGGTGGTACTCCATTAAGAGCGCCTTCAGATATTGGTAACAATAAATTCTTAGGATTTGCAAATCCTGATTATACTTTTGGAATTAGCAACAAATTCACTTTCAAAAATGTAAGCTTTGGTTTCCAATTTGATGGTAGAATTGGTGGAAATATCTACGACCAAATTTATCATGATGGTATGAATGGTGGTACTTCAATTGAGTCTACTCAAGGTGCAATTGGTGCTGCTCGTTTAGCAGAATGGCAAACAACTGCAAATGGTACTGTAGCTCAAACTGCTAAATATGTTGGACCTGGTGTTAAAATTGTATCTGGTACTCCAACTTATGCAGGTGGTGTGATAACAAATATGAGTGAATTGACTTTCGCTCAAAATGATGTTGCTGCTAAAGTACAAACAATTGCTGGAGCTTCTGGTTACGGTGGTGTGGATGAGTATTGGATGACTAATCGTTCTTTTGTAAAATTACGTGAAGTAAATATTGCTTATTCTTTACCTGCAAACTTTTTAGCTAAGTTAAAGTATATTAAAGGTGCAACTATCTCATTAGTAGGTAGAAACTTATTATACTTTGCTGATAGAAAAGATCAGGACTTAGATCAATTTGCATCTGGATATAATGACTCAGATAGATCTTTACAAAAAGGAGCGATTTTACAATCTGCTACTGCAAGAAGATTCGGATTTAACATTAATCTTAACTTCTAAAATTCAAAATGTATAAAAGTAATTATATGAAAATCAAATTAAGTAATATCATCTTAGGCTTAGTAGCAGTAAGTTTTGGTATCACAGGTTGCCAAAAAGGCGATTTGTTATCCAATCCAAACGTGGCTGCGGAAAGCTCTACCATCCCTTCCTCATTAATATTAAATCACATTACTGCGAATTTAATGAAGGAAGAAGATCCAATCGTTTCCAACGTATATAAGTATAACCAAAACGTAGTGTCTAACTATACTTATTATTTCGGTTCAAACGCCTACAACTGGTCAACTACAAGCACTACTTATGATAATATTAAGTATTGCGTTAAAATGGAAGAACAAGCGTTTAATCAGTATAAAAACAAAACCAATGTATACTTTGCTTTAAGTAAGTTTTTTAAAGCGTATTCTTACATTTGGTTAACACAAAGAGTAGGTGATATCCCAATGTCTCAATCAAATGACATCAATAACTTGACTCCTAAGTATGATAGTCAGCATGATGTGTATAAGCAATCTTTAGCTTTATTAGATTCTGCTAACTTACAAATCGCTGCTTTAATTTCTACTTCAAATGCAAACACGAAAGTGGATGCAGGTGGTGATGTATTTGGTTTGACGTATGCGCAATGGCAAAAAGCAATTAATACTTACCGTTTAAGAGTATTGATTTCATTAAGCAAGCGTGCTGATGACAATGCAGATTTAAATATTAAATCTCAATTTGCAACTATTATGGGCAATTCAACGCTTTATCCTATTATGACAAGTAATAGTGATAATGTGAAGTATGTTTATAATTCAGCTTATAACCAATACCCTCCTCAACGATATGGTTATGCGCAATATAATAACTGTTTGAATGTTTCTAAAACTTGGATTGGTGTTACAGTGCCAAATAAAGATCCTCGTGTATTGGCTTTATTATCTCCAGGTGTTTTAAGTATTGATGCAAATAATCCAGTAGGTAGTTTTAGCAACTACGTTGGTCAAGAGCAAGATTCTGCAATTGCTTCAATGAAATTTACATTTACAAACAATACACCGCTTGCAAGTCTTAGTTATAACAGATATATGACTTCATCAAATATTGGTGGTACATTATCTGAGCCATATATTTTATTAGTCTACAGTGAAATGTGTTTCTATATTGCAGAAGCTGCTAATAGAGGTTGGATCACGGGGCAATCTGCTGCTACTTGGTATGGTAAAGGAGTGCAAGCTTCTCTTGATTGGTATGGTATTAAGCAAGGG
>CAIQQR010000056.1 GCA_903874055.1 uncultured Bacteroidota bacterium
GACGAAAAAGCAATGATGCTTCGCTTTCATACTCAAACTGGAGGCGCTACATTAACTGCACAACAACCCTTAAACAATATTAGCAGAGTCACTATTCAAACATTAGCTGCTGTATTAGGTGGCACACAAAGCTTACACACCAATGGTTTTGATGAAGCATTAGGTTTGCCAACTCAAGAAGCTGCTAGTATCGCATTAAGAACTCAACAAATTATTGCTTTTGAAAGTGGGGTAACTGACACAGTAGATCCTTTAGCTGGCAGTTATTTTGTTGAGAATTTAACTCATGAAATTGAAAAAGAAGCATTGGCATTAATTAAAACGATTGACAATATGGGTGGTAGTGTTACAGCGATTGAAAATGGATTTATGCAAAATAAAATTGCAGACAGTGCCTACGCGTATCAAAAAAATATTGAATCAAAGGACAAGATTATTGTGGGAGTAAATGAATTTATTTCAGCATCTAGTACTCCTATACCGATTTTAAAAATTGATGAAAAAATTAGACAAGAACAAATTGACAAATTAAAAATAATTAAAGAAAATAGAGATGGGGAAAAAGTAGCTGGTTGTTTAGCTGCCATTAAACTAGCTGCTACAGGAACAGATAATTTAATGCCAAAGGTTATTGATGCCGTTGAGCAACATTGTACACTTGGTGAAATTTCCGATACATTAAGATCCGTTTTTGGAGAATACCAGGCATAAAAAAATAATAATCAATTATATAAACTTAAATATTCATCATCAATAAACAAAAATCAATGCGCAAATTATTAGTAGCCATTTTAGTTGCAAGTGCATCATTAAGCCTAGCACAAGATTTACCAAAAAATTACAATGCTTTACTTAAAGATGTAGAACCTCAATTAATACAATGGAGAAGACATTTTCATGAGAATCCAGAATTATCAAATAGAGAATTTAATACTGGGAAATACATTGCAGAATTTTTAAAAACTTTGCCAAATGTGGAAGTTAGATATCCAATTGCAAAAACAGGAGTAGTAGCTGTATTAAAAGGCGGTAAACCAGGTCCTGTTGTAGCATTAAGAGCAGATATAGATGCACTGCCTGTATTTGAACGTACACCTATACCTTTTGCATCAAAAGTTACTGCTGAATACAATGGACAAAAAGTAAGTGTAAGTCATGCATGTGGACACGATTCACATACTGCAATGTTAATGGCAACTGCTAAAGTATTAAGCGAATTACAAAAGGATGTACCTGGTACTGTAGTATTCTTATTTCAACCAGCCGAGGAAGGAACACCAGGAACGGAGGAAGGTGGTGCACCATTAATGATTAAAGAAGGCGCTTTAGACAATCCAAAAGTAGAGGCTGTTTATGGTATTCATATATCTTCTCAAACTCCTGTTGGAACTATCAAATATAAATCAGGAGCATTTATGGCATCTTCTGATTGGTTTACCATTAAAGTGAATGGTAAAGGAAGCCATGGTTCACAACCTTGGGGTGGAGTGGATCCAATTGCAGCTTCGGCACAAATTATTGAAGGGTTGCAACATATTGTAAGCCGTCAAATGGATTTAACGAAAGCACCATTAGTAATTACAGTAGGAACTATTAATAGTGGTGTGCGTTCAAATATAATTCCAGAAACAGCTGAAATGTCAGGTACTATTAGAACTTTAGATAGTAAAATGCAGGAAGAAGTACACGAAAGAATTAAACATACTGTAAAAACAATTGCAGAAAGCTCAGGAGCTACAGCAGATGTGAATATTGAAACGAAAACATTGGTTACATATAATGATCCAGCTTTAGTGAAAAAAACATTACCCTCTTTAATAAAAGCAGCTGGTGATGAAAATGTTTCTGAATCAACTTGGGTTACAGGAGCTGAAGACTTTTCTTTTTATGCTGCAAAAGCTCCAAGCTTCTTTTTTAATGTAGGCGCTTTACCAAAAGGTACGGATCCTAAAAAAGCAGGTCCTCACCATACACCAGATTTTTACTTAGATGAATCAGGATTTATCGTTGGTGTAAAAGCATTTACGCAATTGGTGTTTGACAATGCACCTGTTAAAAAAGGAAAATAATAGTAGGAAAATATTAGTTTGGGTTATACTTAATTCAATCAGATTAAAATACAAAGGGCAGACTATGAAGTCTGCCCTTTGTATTTTAATAACAAATTATTTTGCATAATTCCTTGCTCCAAATAATAAACTACCAATCCTAACCATATTACTACCTAATGAAATAGCTAATTTATAATCAGCACTCATGCCCATGCTTAATGTATCAAATTGTCCATTTGTAAAGGCATTTGATGCATTTTCAAAATAGGTTTTAAGTGTGGAAAATTCTTTAGTCAATAATGCTTGATCCTCAGAAAAACTTGCCATACCCATTAAACCACGAATGCGCACATTGGAATAATCTCCTAATCTACCACTCGTAAAAAATTCGTGTAAAGCAGGGCCATCAAAACCAAACTTGGTTTCTTCTGAAGCTATATGCACCTGCAATAAACAATCAATTATTCTATTTTGCTTTAATGCTTGTTTATTAATTTCTTGTAATAATTTTTCTGAATCAACCCCATGTATCATATATACAAAGGGGGCTATATACTTTACTTTATTTGATTGTAGATGACCAATAAAATGCCATTGTATATCCTTTGGTAAACTAACTTCTTTGTCAACCAATTCTTGAACATAATTTTCCCCAAATGCTCTTTGTCCTAAATCATACAAAGCCTGCAAATCCTCATTTGGCTTTGTTTTACTTACAGCAATTAATTGAACATTATTTTCTGCTAATTCTTTAGAAACTGATTGATAAAATTCAATATTAACGGCCATAATCAAAAACTATTTAATAGTTCAGTTGCAAATTTAGTAATAAAACAATTATTTAGTGATATTACGGCCAATGACCATTTTTTGAATTTCACTTGTACCCTCATATATCTGTGTAATTTTTGCGTCTCGCATTAATCTTTCTACATGAAACTCTTTCACAAATCCATATCCACCATGAATTTGAACCGCCTCGGTAGTAACCCACATTGCTGTATCACTCGCATGTAACTTAGCCATAGCAGCTGAAGTGGTGTAATCTAAATGATTGTCTTTTTCCCAAGCTGCTTTATAACATAATAATCTTGCTGTCTCAATTTTAGTGGCCATCTCCGCTAATTTAAATTGTATCGCCTGGTGCTCATGAATGGGTTTCCCAAAAGTTTTTCTTCCCTTACTATATGCCAATGCTAATTCATAAGCCCCAGTTGCTATTCCCAAAGCTTGTGCTGCAATTCCTATACGTCCACCATTTAATGTTTTCATGGCAAAATTAAAACCAAATCCTTCCTCACCTATCCTATTTTCTTTTGGCACTTTTACATCTGTAAATGAAATAGCATGCGTATCACTACCACGAATACCCATTTTGTTTTCCTTTGGACCCACTGAAATTCCTGCTGTATTTTTTTCTACTATAAATGCATTAATCCCTTTATGACCTTTAGAATAATCAGTTTGTGCAATTACTAAATACACACTTGCTGTGGATCCATTGGTAATCCAATTTTTAATCCCATTAATCACATAATAATCACCCATGTCAACAGCATTGGTATGTTGATGCGTCGCATCACTACCCGCTTCTGGTTCGCTTAACAAAAAAGCACCAATATAAAGTTCATTGTCTTTTTTACCATGCGCCAATGGTGTCAAATATTTTAGCTTTTGTTCATCATTCCCAAAATGTTCTAAGCCCCAACAAACTAAACTATTATTTACGCTCATCGCAACACTTACACTACTATCTACTTTACTAATTTCTTCCATTGCTAAAACATAGCTAATGGTATCCATACCTGCACCTCCATAATTTGCACTTGCCATCATACCTAAA
>CAIQQR010000057.1 GCA_903874055.1 uncultured Bacteroidota bacterium
AAATAGCGCTGGGATTATTCCATATTCTTCCTAATAAACTTGGATAACTCGTAATATTGGCGTAACTTTGCCGTCCAAACATCGCGAGGTAGAGCAGCGGTAGCTCGTCGGGCTCATAACCCGAAGGTCGGAGGTTCGATCCCTTCCCTCGCAACATTTAATCCCGCTCCCGATTCTTATCGAGGGCGGATTTTTTTTGTAGTAACTTTGTATTATTAATTTAGGCATGAAAGTAGGTTTTGTAAATATTTTTGGTAAACCCAATGCAGGTAAGAGCACCTTACTGAATGCCATCATGGGCGAAAAGATGGCTATTGTCTCTTCCAAAGTGCAAACTACAAGACATAGAATTAAAGCCTTTTTGAATAAGCCAGACGAATACCAGATCATTTTCTCGGATACCCCAGGCATTATTGACCCAAAGTATAAACTACACGAAAAAATGATGGGTGCTGTAAAAAGCGCCTTGGAGGATGCGGATATGGGTTTACTAATGGTAGACGTGCGTGACGACTTTGAGGAAATAGACGCCATGTTTACTGCCTTGAAACTTAAAGTGCCATGTATTGTGGTCATGAACAAATCGGATTTGGCGGTTGGTGGGCGCGTAAAAGAAGCGAATGCTTACTTTAGCACAAAGCCATATTGTTCTAAAATTATTTCCATTAGTGCATTGAATATCAGTGATATAGATAGGTTATTAAAAGTAATACTTGAATTAATACCTGAAGGAGGGCATCCCTTTTTTGACCAGGAGGATTTAAGCGATATGCCCACTAAGTTTTTTGTAAGCGAGATTATTAGGGAAAAGATTTATCAGTTATTTGGGGAGGAAATACCTTATCATACTGCCGTTTTAGTGAACTCATTTAAAGAGCAGCCGCTCTTGGTGAAAATTCAGGCAGACATTATTGTGAATAGAGAAACCCAAAAGTCAATCATTATTGGTCAGGGTGGAAAGATGATTAAGGAGATAGGCACATTGGCAAGAAAAGATATAGAAGATTTTATAGGATCGAAGGTTTATTTAGAATTATTTGTGAAAGTGAAGCCTAAGTGGAGAGACAACGACACTAAATTAAAAGAATTTGGATATCAATAATAATTTGTAACAATTTTTTTAAAAGATTGAAAAACAATTATTTAGGATAGTTTATTTGAATATTAAATTGAATTATTATGAGTTATACAGTTGCAATAGTAGGAAGGCCCAATGTGGGCAAGAGCACTTTGTTTAACCGCTTGTTAGAAGAGCGTAAAGCAATTGTGGACGATATTAGTGGTGTAACTAGAGATCGTCAGTATGGTGAAACAGAATGGGGTGGCAAGCACTTTAATGTGATTGATACAGGTGGATTTGTGCCAGATTCTAAAGACATGTTTGAGACAGAGATTCGCAAACAAGTTAGAATTGCCATTGAGGAAGCGAATGCCATGATATTTATGGTGGATGCCGCTGTGGGTTTGACCGATTTAGATGATGCCATGGCCGATTTATTGAGAAGAACAACTAAGCCTGTTTATGTATGTGTTAATAAGGTAGATAATTCCAATAGGGCATTAGAAGCTACGGAATTTTACGGTATGGGTTTTGAACATAACTATTTCGTAAGTGCCATTTCGGGTAGTGGCACAGGAGAGTTATTGGATGCGGTTATTGCCGATATGAAGGAAGAACCTAATCGAAAGACGATTGCCAAAGAAGCAGATTTGCCAGAGGGCGAAGAGCCTGAGGAAGCGCCAGCTGTACCTAAAATTGCTATAATTGGTCAGCCTAATGTGGGAAAATCAAGTTTATTGAATGCCATGATTGGTCAGGATCGTACCATTGTAAGTGATATTGCTGGAACAACTCGCGATACCATTCATACGCATTATAATATGTTTCAAAAGGAGTTCATATTAATTGATACTGCTGGTATTAGAAGAAAGAATAAAGAGAAAGATGATTTAGAGTTTTATTCTGTAATCCGTGCCATTAAAGCAATGGATGAGGCAGATGTATGTTTAATGGTAATTGATGCCGTTAAAGGCATTACTGCTCAAGACCTTAGCATCTTTAGTTTGGCAGCAAAAAAAGGTAAGGGCATCGTATTTTTGGTGAATAAATGGGACTTGATTACCAAGGAAACGAATACTGCTAGAGATTATGAAAAAGTGCTAAGAGACAAACTGGCACCTTTTACGGATGTACCTATTTTATTCATCTCTGCGGTAGAGAAAACCAGAATATTTAAAGCAATCGAGATTGCGCTAGATGTATTTGATAATAAACATCGAAAAATTGCTACATCTAAGTTGAATGAAGTGATGCTTAAGGCTATTGGCAACTATCAAGCTCCGGTGGTAAGAGGTCATGTAATTAAAATCAAATTTGTGCAGCAATTGCCTACCAGGGTGCCAAGTTTCGCGTTTTTTACCAATTTTCCTGATGATATTAAAACTCCTTATCGTAATTACCTAGAGAATCAGGTAAGGGCTAATTTTAAATTTACAGGGGTGCCGGTACGTATCTACTTTAGAAAGAAATAGGGAAAAGATGAATTTTTCATATAAAAAAAATTATTGTTAAAATTTGGATTTTTTAAACCTAAAACTTAACTTCGCACTCGTATTTTTATACCAAACTTAAAAAACCTTGAAAATGAAAAAAGTATTCGCAATTTTCGCTATCGCTGCATTAGCTGCTTGTGGTGGTGCTTCAACTGAAGTTAAAGCTGATTCTACTGCTGTTAAAGCTGATTCTACTGCTGTAAAAGCTGACTCAACTAAAGTTGATTCTGCTGCAGTTAAAGTTGATTCTGCTGCAAAAAAGTAATTAGAAGTATATAAACTTCTTGCAAGAAGGTCCCTCCGAAATCGGAGGGATTTTTTTTGCCCCTAACGCATTAATTATCTATTTTTCAAGGTGTTTGGCATTAATATTGCATTACAAGGCAATGGCCAATGATCTATAAATGGATTAATGAGTTGTGACATTTTGACTAATTTATAAAAGTAGCATCGTGAATAAATTTTTATTAAAACCAGAGGAAGAGAATGAGTTTATACCCTTGTTCTCCTTTAACGAACAGGATATAGAAAATGAACCTGCATTAACAATAGATGCTTTAATTCCTATTTTACCTCTAAGAAATACCGTTTTATTTCCAGGAGTAGTCATTCCGATTACTGTAGGAAGGGATAAAAGTATTCAAGCTGTAAAAGCAGCTTATAATAATGACAAATTAATTGGGGTAGTTGCGCAAAAGGATGGCAATGTGGAAGATCCGACCCCAGCAGATTTATGTCAAATTGGTACCGTTGCAAAAATCATGAAAATGATTAAAATGCAAGACGGTGGTACCACCATTATAATTCAAGGGAAAAAGCGATTTGAATTATTGGAGATGAAGGAATTGGATCCCTTCTTCAAAGCAGAAATTAAAGTGCTAGAAGAAGAGAAAGTGAGTGCAGAGGATCAGAATTTTCAAGCACACCTTTCTACCATCAAAGATTTAGCTACGCAGATCATTCAGTTATCGCCTAATTTTCCATCTGAAGCAGCACTTATTTTAAAGAATATTGAAAGTCCATTATTCCTGATCAATTTTGTGAGTTCTAATTTAAATGTAGAATTGCCGGAAAAACAAGGCTTATTGGCTGCTAATGATATTACATTAAGAGCAGAAAAATTAATTCAGTTTCTTCAGCAAGAATTACAATTTGTTGAATTAAAAAATAAGGTAACTAATAAGACCCGCACTGAAATTGACAAACAACAAAGAGATTACTTTTTACAGCAACAACTTAAAAGTATTAAGGATGAGTTAGGTGGTGATCCAAATGAGCGTGAGGTAGCGGATATGAAAAAGAAGGCCGAAGGGAAAAAATGGCCAGAAGCTGCAAAAAAATTATTCCAAACAGGTTTAGAGAAATTGGAGCGTATGCATCCAAGTACCCCAGATTATTCTGTGGTATATAATCATCTTGATTTATTATTAGACCTTCCTTGGGGGGAATATACCGATGATAATTATGATTTAAAGAACGCTAAAAAAGTATTGGATGCCGATCATTATGGAATGGGTAAGATTAAAAATAGAATCTTAGAATACTTGGCTGTGTTAAAAATAAAAGGGGATATGAAAAGCCCTATTTTATGTTTTCTAGGTCCTCCGGGAATTGGTAAAACATCATTAGGTAAATCTATTGCGCATGCGATTGGCCGCAAATATGTGAGAGTTAGTTTAGGTGGCTTGCATGATGAAAGTGAAATTAGAGGACACCGTAAAACCTATATTGGTGCAATGCCAGGAAGAATCATTCAAAGTTTAAGAAAGGTAAAAACATCTAATCCTGTAATGATTTTGGATGAGATTGATAAAATTGGCAGCGATCATCGAGGAGATCCTTCAAGTGCATTATTAGAAGTGTTGGATCCAGAGCAAAACAATAGTTTTTACGACAATTATTTAGAATCAGAATATGATTTAAGTAAAACACTATTTATTGCAACTGCCAATGATATTAGTAATATTCAACCTGCTTTAAGAGACCGTCTAGAAATTATTGATTTAAGTGGATATGCAGTTGAGGAAAAAGTGGAAATTGCTAAAAGACATTTATTGCCAAAGCAAAAAGAAGCACATGGTTTAAATAAAGTAAACTTTAAAGTGCAGGACAATGTGTTGGAAAAAATTATTGAAGATTATACAAGAGAAAGTGGAGTAAGGGAATTGGATCGTCAATTAGCTTCCATTATGCGTTACCAAGCAAAAGAGTTGGCTTATAAGCACAAAGTAAAACCCACTGTAAGCAAGTTGGACTTACATAAAATTTTAGGTCAAGCAAGGTATAGTAATGAATTATACAAAACAGTGAACATGCCTGGCGTTGCTGTTGGATTAGCATGGACTTATGTTGGTGGAGATATTTTATTTATTGAAGCTTTATTGTCTGACGGAAAAGGCGAAATGAAATTGACTGGTAATTTAGGCAATGTAATGAAGGAAAGTGCTTCTACAGCATTAACTTATTTACAAGCAAATGCAAAAAAGATAGGAGTGGATCCTGCATTATTTACTACTAAGTCTATTCATGTGCATGTCCCAGAAGGCGCAGTTCCAAAAGATGGACCAAGTGCTGGTATCACCATGTTGACTGCATTAACTTCTGCCTTTACTGGTCGAAAAGTAAAACCTTATTTAGCCATGACAGGGGAGATTACTTTAAGAGGTCAGGTTTTGCCGGTTGGAGGTATTAAAGAAAAAATATTGGCTGCTAAGAGAGCAGGAATGAAAGAGATTATTTTATGTTGGCAAAATGAAAAAGATGTGAATGAAATAGACCAAACTTTTATTAAAGGAGTTCAATTTCATTATGTGAAAAATATGCAACAAGTTTTAGATTTAGCCTTGGTATAATTAAGCCGTTGCAATTTATTTGATATTCTACTAGTAACCCCTAGCTTTGTTATATGATTCTATCTAATTATCACAAACAAAAGCTAGGGGTTTTTATAACCTTGGTTTCATTGTTGTTGATATTTAATATTTCAAAAGCACAAACTACTGCAGGCAATGCAGTGTATAATTTTTTAGAATTGCCTTATAGTGCAAAAATTACTGCACTGGGTGGTTTAAATATAAGTTCAATTGGAAATGATTTAGGACTTGCAATGTACAATCCATCTTTATTAAACGATGAAATGGATCATCAACTTTATATTGGTATCAAGCCCTATTTTGCAGGTATTCAACAATATGATTTAATGAGTGCTCAAAATTGGGCAAATAAGAAAATAAGTTGGGGGGTAGGCGTTCATTATTTAGATTATGGCAATATCAACATGACCGATATAGCGGGTAATGATATTGGCCAAATGCATCCAAGTGATTATGCAGTGCAGTTTTCTGCGTCAAGTGATTATATTCCCAATATTAGAATAGGTAGTAGTTTAAAATATATTCACTCCAATTATGGATTGTACAAGTCTAGTGCTGTTGCCATAGATATTGGATTAAAGTATTTAACTAGCAATAATTTGTCACAAGTAAGTTTATTGGTGAAGAATGTAGGAATGCAAATAGGAAACGAAACGCATAAACAAGACTTACCTTTTAATTTGATTCTTGGCTGGACTAAAAAAATGGAATATGCGCCCATTCAGTTTTCTTTAACTGCAGACCGGCTTTCAGTTTGGAATAATGCTTATTACGATCCAATATTTGCTCAAACTCATAATGCTACCGCACCCAGTCAAATCCAAAATGTATTTAATCATTTAACAATTGGTTCTGAAATTTTTATTGGGCAACAGGTGGATATTGATTTGGGCTACAATATCATTAGGAGGTATGATTTAAATATTCAAGATCAGTCCAATGGATTAAATGGATTCTCGGCAGGTATTGGATTAAAATTTGAAAGAATGAATTTCCAATATGGGGGTTCATTTTTCCAAAGTAATTTATATCATCATTTCTCCTTAACCTATCAATTAAAAAAATAGTCCTATCAATTTGAAAGGACTATTTTTTATGTATAATTCTAAGTAACTTCTTTACTCATTCTTTTTAGGAGGGAATAAAGCTTTAGGTTTTACCGCTTCCTTATTGGCTTTAGTTTTCAAATTTGATGGTACAGGTGTTACGGGCACAGACTTATTTGTAGCTGTTGTTTTAGTAGCAGTATTACTGGAATTGGGTAATGTGTAATCAGATTCAGCCGAAACATCTTCTGCTTTTTCAATGGCAGGAAGTGATTTTTCTAATGCAACGGTATCTTTAGAAATAAAGGATACATTAAAGTCATTCAATAAATTTGAAGGTCTTTCAAAGTTTGCATTTTGATCTAATTTACAAGCAGGGTCATTGCTCACTTTTTCCATAAAATAAGCCCAAATAGGTAAGGATGCATGTGCTCCCTGTCCAAAATAATTATCTGTGAATCGAATGTATCTATCGTCACATCCTACCCATGCACCAGCTAATAACTGAGGAGTATAACCCATAAACCATAAGTCACTATTATCGTTGGTAGTTCCTGTTTTACCTGCGATGGATTGGGCCTTAACATCATAAGAATACATGGACTGACCAGTTCCTTTTGAAATTACACCTTGCATCATACTAACAACAGAGTAGGCAGTTACTTCATCAATTACTTTCTTTCTTTTTGGTGAAAAACTTTCAAGTACATTTCCGTTTTTGTCTTCAATTCTATTTATAAAGAATGGCTGTGCATTGTAACCAGCGCCAGGGAACATGGTATAAGCTTGCACCATTTCATACAATGATATTTCACATGAACCTAAGGCAATTGCAGGATATGGTTGAATATCTGCCTGAACATTACATTTTTTCAAGTAGTCTACTAATTCTTTTGCAGCTTCATTCCCTTTTCCATTAATCTGCTTCATAATATAAGCAGAAGCGCAGTTTCGGGATTCTGCCAACGCTTGTGCCATTGGCATTGATGCGCCAGTACATGTTTTACTAGTATTAGGCACCATTCCATAACCATCAAACATTTGTTGTTGGTCTTGTACAATGGTATTTGGAGTAAATCCAGCCTTTTCAATTGCAAGAGAATATAATAAAGGCTTCATCGTACTACCCACCTGTCTTCTTGTATTGATATTTACGTGGTCGTATTTGAATGTTTTAAAATCAACGCCTCCCACCCAGGCTTTTACTTCTCCTGTGAATGGATCCACTGCTAAAAAGCCTGTTTGTAAAATTTGCTTATGGTATTTTAAAGAATCAAGTGGAGACATGAGGGTATCAATGTATCTATTCTTATTCCATGCAAAAACACGCATTGAAATAGGTTGGTTAAAAGTTTTTCTAACTACTTCATCACTTAAATCTTCCTTCTTTAAATTTCTCCAACGATCCGTTTGCTTAATTGCTGCTTCAATTTGTGTATTAAATTCTTTCCATATCTCCCCCGATTTTATTTTGGGTTGCTTACTAAATTCTTTTTGTAAATAAGCCATATGTTTTGCAACTGCTTCCTCGGCATAGTATTGCATTCTGGGATTAATAGTAGTATAAATTTTTAATCCGTCTTTGTATAAATTGTAAGATTCGCCATTGTTCTTTTTATGTTCCTTACACCACTTTTTCATAAACTCTCCCAAGTTCATTCTAAAATAGGGACCTAGTCCATTGTTCTCATCTAACTTTTTGTAGTTGGTAACAACAGGTAATTGCTTTAATTGTGTGGCTTGATCTGCGGTAATAAATTTAGAACCAGCCATTCTGTTTAAAACTAAGTTTCGACGCTCTAAAGCAAGCTTTGGATTACGGTTGGGGTTGTATTTTGTAGGAGCATTTACCATACCAATTAATAATGCAGCTTCTTCAATGGTTAATCTATCAGGCTCTTTTTGAAAAAAGCTTCTAGAGGCATTGCTTACCCCAAAAAGGTTTTCGCTAAATGGCACTGTATTTAGGTAAAGTGTAATAATTTCTTGTTTAGTGAATTTTCTTTCAAGTTTAATGGCAATGATACTTTCTTTGATCTTTTGAATAACGCGTAATAATTTATTTTGCGTACTCCAGTTGTCTGTAAATAGGTTTTTTGCTGTTTGCATGGTGATAGTAGAAGCACCCCCTTTACTTCCCAAAAATGTGATGGCTCTTAATAAACCTTCACCATCTACGCCTGCATGCTCATAAAATCGTTTATCTTCTGTAGCAACCAAGGCCTGTGATAAATAGGGACTGATGTCTCTGTATTTTACACTTATCCTGTCTTCAAGATAGTATTTACCCATTGGTGTGCCATCCTGTGCATATACCTGGCTAGCCAATGAAGCGGTTGGATTTTCAATATCATTTAAATCGGGCATATCTCCAATCCATCCCCAGTTTAACATTAAAAGGAATAAAAGAAATACTCCAATTGAAATAAAATAATATTTCCAGAAAATGCGTACCCAGTTTTTACTTTTCTTAACTTCTTGGTTCACTTTTTTTCTTTTTAGCGTTTATTAATATTGTTTGACATTATTGTTTTGTAATCTTTAAAATCAGAAAGTGATTTAATTTTTACAATATTTGATTTGCCAATTGTTATCAGTTCGTATTTATCTAAAGCGATATAATCATTTAATCCTTTTTGAAAAGTAGGGGCAAAACTTGTGAAATAATTATTAGCAGCCAATCCATTTTCAAAAGGCCCAATCCAGAGGATATATGACTTTTCTTGAAGCTCCGAAAGGGTAGCGCTTATCTTCCTTGTGATAAATTCAAATCTATAATTTTTTAATAAAGAATCCTTGATTCTAGTAACTATAAAGGCATTTGTATTGTTGGTCACTAAGGCGATATAATGAATTTCAGCACTATCATAAGCAAATTTACTATTTAAGATAGGTACTACTTTTGGTATTGGATTTGCTTTAGCATTAACGGCTTGTTTTGCAATTTCTTTTGTATTCATGCTCGATGAATCTGCAAGTTTTGTATTGCCATTTGTTGAGGCTATATTGGAAACACTAGAATCCTTGTAATGCGTACTATCTAGATGAATTTCTTCAAAATGTAAACTTGAAAGATAGGCTTCAGTGTCTTTTCTGTTTTTTATATCGGCAATAATATTATTAGCCTTTTCTTTTAGTACCTCATTCTTGCTAAAGCGTATGATGGAATCTAAAACATTAATTGCTTTGCTGTCAAATTTTTGTTGCGCATACATTTTTGCTTTTAAAAACTGAACAGGCAAATACCATTTTGATTTATAGAAACTAGCATTATTGATATTTACAATATTTTCAAATTCAGGCCAGTTGCCAATTTGGCTAAAGAAAAATGCTTCTTTGTATAATTGATCAATATTTTCCGTCTTTAATTTTGAAGCTTCTTCTGCCATCTTTTTTTGCATGTAAGCGCCGTTTGGATAATTGGCAATTACTTTCTTTATAATATCGTCTGAAGTTTGCTTGTCACCATTATGAAGATATTCGCTTGCTAAATCTAATAAAGCCCGTTCTGTTGTGATAGAGTCAATATTTCTTTCTATAATTACTTTGTAAATTGGTTTTGCTTTTGAGAAATCATTTAACCTGAGTAAAAAAGTTTGAGCAGTTGCTAATGCAGCTTTATTCCAATTGATATTTGATTTTATAAATTCAGTATCATTTGAAATTAATTTAATTGCGGTACTATCTATCTTTTCGGCCTTGACACTCATTACTTGTTTAGTAGGTTCTGTAATTGTAATTGTATTAATGGTGTTTACATTAACAATGGAGGTACTTGTTTTTCTTCTCCAGTTATCTACATTTGGTCGTTCTCCCCATTTTTGAATAAAACTTTGTTTTCCTTGAGTAAGGGTATTTGTATTTTCAAAATAGAAATTACCGATGTTGTTATTATTATTCACAATACTATTATTTGTATTGCTGTTAATATATTGGCTTGTTTGTATGCTTTTTGAAGGATTCTTAATATGATCGGAAAATAATTCTTTAAGGGCTATTGTATTCTCTGCCTTTCTTTTTTGCCATTTTTTAGCGTATTGAGCTTGCTGATCTAGAGGAAGTTTATAAATATATTGTAACGTATCTTCGTTTTGCACATTAGATAATTCTTGTACGACTGTTCCAAGCCATTTTTTTCGTAGTGTTAACTGTTCGAATTGAGGATTCGTTTTTAATATATTACTAATACTGTCGTATGCAATTTTAGCAATTGCAAATTTGTTTTCATTGTAATTTATTTCACCTAAAAGTTCAAATGTGATTTGTTTTTGTTTAGGGTTCTCGTAATTATTTTTGATAGAAGTAATTAACCATTCATTGGCTTTATCAAATGCTTTATGTTGAATTGCGAGCTTAGCCATTTCATAATAGATGATATCCTTATATGGTTTATACTTTTCTTTTTTAGTAATTTGTTCTAAATCTTTAGCAAGTAATTGCCATGCTCTATTTGTTTTTTCAGATTCTATTCGAATCATATTGATAGTTGCATAAACACCAATGATTGGATTTGGAGAAAACTCACTTGCTTTTTTATACCAACTATATGCTTTATCGGTATTATTTACTTTCTGCCATAATTGAGCTATTAAATAGTACCATCTACTTTTTGCATTATCATCAATTGCATTTGGCAGCGCCTCTATTAAACTATTTGCAGCCGATTCATAGGACTCCATAGCGTAATAGGCAAATGCAAATTGCTCATTCAAAAATGGATGAAGACGCTTTGGAAAATCGGTATCCGATTTTAATATTTGCAATAAACTTAGTGCTTCATTTATTTGGTTAGATTCAATATAATTTCTAGCCTGCCAAAGCATACTTTCGTTTCTTATGTTACCATTTTTAAAAAAGCTATTATCATCCTTATTGGCAACACTGAATCTTCCAGATGCATTTCTCATATTGCTGCCAATAGGCAAATCCATTCCATTTGCTTTTTCATCAAATGAATAATTAATAAACTGAAATATACTTGCAGCAGTATCAAAATTTCTATGAAATAAATAAGACTTACCTAATAATAAATAAGCTTCATCTACCCAATTACTTCTTAAATCATGTAATACGATATTTGCATTGCATCGATATATGATTGAATCAAAGCTACTTTTTGAAGTAGTTGCTAAATCATAATCATAAAAACTTAAAAGATTGCCATATTCTTCCTTGTAATTATTTCTTGATTTTTGAATAATTTCTTTTAATTCTTCTTCGGCGTTGAATAAATAGTTAAACTGCGAAACAGTATTTTGGTAAGCACGTCTTGCTAGTGTGTATTTTGTATTCAGTAATCTTTCATAGGGGAGTGGTCTTTCGTCAAACGCTTCTTTAGTAGTAACATTTTTTATTTCGGAGTTTACTTTATTATTGATGTCTTTTGTTGCGTCATTGATTTTATTGTAAACATTTTCATTCAATTTTTTCTTAGTAGAATCCACCAAATTTTTTGCAGATTTTACTAGTTTTAATTTGTTGAAATTAAGTAAAGAGCTGCTGGTATCCTGTGCTTTTGAAAATAGTGGCGTAAGGGCAAATATGATAATTGCCCAACAAGTTAACTTGCCGAATTTTATAGGATGTTTGATTAGTGACATACAGCTTTCAAAAACTCCTTAAAAGTACAATTTATCTGCATTATTTTGTTAAAAATTGCAATCCAGTCGTATCTTTAACAGGTATTTAATCTTATGGCAAATTTAGACATCAATAACACTTTTACAAGAAGTAGCAATACTTACAGACTTGTTGTGTCTAATGATGATACCTATGAAGAGGTGGTAGCTGTCAGATTCTCTAGAAGATCGGTATATATTGGGGTGAGTATAAGTTTTATCCTTTTAGTAGGGTTAACAATTGCTTTAATTGCGTTTACCCCACTAAAATTTTATATTCCGGGTTATGGATCAAAGGAAAGTAGATCAACCATTCAATTGCTTAAAATTAAAACAGATTCTTTGGAGCAATCCATACATTATAAAGATTTGTATTTAGAGGGACTCAAAAAAGTTTTAAATGATAATGATCCCAAACAATTAGATACACTTCCTTTACAACTACCTGAGAGTAAGCAATCAAATGATTAAATTAATTTAGTTGAAAGACAATAATGAAAATATTGGGTTTCAATGGTCAAAATTTGCAGGCCTAGCATCACAATGGGCAGTTGCGTTAGTGTGTTTAATGTTTTTAGGAAAGTACCTGGATCAGAAACAGTTTGTTCACTTCAATAAACCATTGTTTATTTGGTTGTTCCCTTTTGCTTTCATACTTTTTTCTTTAGTGAATATTGTAAAAGAAACCAACAATAAAAATAAGTCTAAATAATTTTTCAAATCTATATATGAATATTAAACATTTATTGCCCGTACTTTTTGTCTTTGTAATTGTAAATGGAGTTTTATTGTCTGCACATAGTTTATTAGTGGAGCAATATGTGAAATATGAATTTGTAATGGCAGTTAATTTGATGTTATTAATGATGGCTTTATTCAATTTTAATAGAATTAGAAAAGTGGATATGAAAAATCCACGTGCAATGGTGAATTCAGTAATGGTGGGGACTTTGTTAAAAATGCTTGTTTTTGCAGGTGCAGCATTGTTTTATGCAACACAGAAAAAAGCACCAGTAGGAATTCCAACCTTATTAGCAAGTATGGCGTTATATTTGGTATATACTTGGTTGGAAATTAAATGGACACAAACCATAAAAAAGTAAGTACAAGTTATTTTTATGGCTAAAGTTGAACATCCCTTAGCAGCACTTAGTGCTTATTTACCTGATGGAACATTTGAACCAGTTGTTCAACTTATTAATCAATATAAAGTTCATTTAACAGTTACGCGCGCCCGTAAATCTGTATTAGGGGATTACCGACATGCAGTACTAGGTGCAAATCACAAAATAACAGTGAATGGCAATTTGAATAAGTATGAATTTTTAATTACTTTATTACATGAGCTTGCTCATTTACTATGTTTTGAACAATATAGGAATAGGGTAGAAGCGCACGGCAAAGAATGGAAAAATATTTACAGTGCTTTGCTCGTATCTTTTATACAATTAGGGATTTTCCCTGCGGATATTCAAAAGAGTTTGCAAAAAACATTATTGAATCCGGCAGCTACTGCTAACGGGGAAACGGCGCTATTATTGGTTTTGAGAAAGTATGATGCTGTTAAAAAAGAAGGCCATTCCTTTGTTGCACATTTAGCAGAAGGCACTTTATTTGAATCTTTAAAGGGGCGTATTTTTAGACGCGGAAAAAAACGTCGTATCCGAATTGAATGTGTCGAAGTTGCCACTGGTCATGTGTATTCATTTAGTGCCTTGACCGAGGTTAGAGTAATAGAGCCTTAAAAAAATAATAGGAGCCTATTCAAAGCCATTTATTTCATCGAAAATGGAGAATCAAAAGAAATTAAAAAGGCCAACGATTTTCGTTGGCCTTTTTAAAAATTTACAAGACACGAAAGTGTCTGATGAATAGGTATCCTATGCTACCGCTTGCTTCACTAAGTCAGCAGCTTCGCTTAATAAGATAGCAGATTGTACTTTCAATCCACTTTCATCAATTAATTTTTTAGCTTCCACAGCATTGGTTCCTTGTAAACGAACAATGATAGGGATATTGATATTGCCTAATTTGTTGAAAGCTTCAATAACACCTGCCGCAACACGATCGCAACGAACGATACCGCCAAAGATGTTTATTAAAATTGCTTTTACATTAGGGTCTTTCATGATAATTCTGAAGCCTGCTTCAACGGTTTGTGCATTGGCAGTACCTCCTACGTCTAAGAAGTTAGCTGGCTCACCACCACTTAACTTAATCATATCCATTGTAGCCATGGCAAGACCAGCACCATTTACCATACAACCTACGTTACCATCTAATTTTACGAAGTTTAAGTTAAACTCACCAGCTTC
>CAIQQR010000058.1 GCA_903874055.1 uncultured Bacteroidota bacterium
AAGCTCCACTAAGGGATGCCGACGAAGTGAAACGAAGTCGGCAATCGTTGGGTAAGCTCCACTAAGGGATGCCGACGAAGTGAAACGAAGTCGGCAATCTAAGTCTCACCCATGACTTTAACTCTGATTGATTCTAAGTTTAAAAATTGAACAAATTTCAGAAAAACAGTAATATTAACTGCAATAAAAAATACATAAGAAATTAACGTAAGAATAAGGTCTAGTTTAGAAAACCTATCAATTAAATTAATAAAATAGGATGGCCCAAACAACGTAATTACAAATGAAATCATTAATAAAGTAGTTACAAATTGTAATAAAATTGAAAATCGATTCTTTTTATACATTACAATAAATGGAATTAGATAACATACCCACCCAAAAAGACTAAACTTCAAACTTCCAAAAAAAGTATTTAATAATAAAAGAAGAAAGAGTGGCCCACCAATTTCGTCTCCTGCAAACAATAATGTAGAGAAACTTATGATTTGCATAATTGGTAATGAAAATACCCTATATAATTTATTTTTCATACTCATATTATTTCACACCAAGTAACGCCTCAAAAACAATCTCAATATGCTTACCCGTTGCAGGTCTAGTAATTACATCCCCAGCATTGATATTTTTCATTTTCTTAAAACCTCCAGTAAACATATAAAACTTCCCATCCTCCACCCCAGCACCATAATCATATCTTTGATGGGTTTTATTATTAGCAGTGGTCGTAAACTTTGCTTCTGTTAATTCTAACCAAGTTCCATTAAAAGTAATAGCCCATTGATTACTATAATATGCTTTAAAAAAATCATTTCCATTGTCACCAAAATTTTCAACAAAAGCATATAAATGTTTAAACCCGGATTTTGTATCTGTTTTGTGTTGAGTCCATTTAGAAAGCAAATGCCATTGATAGCCATCGTTGGGTGCAGCAAAATAACCCACATAAATAGCACTATCCCCTTTTAATGCAGTAATACCCGTTAAAAATCTATAAGTAGTATTTGTTTTCCATGGATAAACTAAATGACTATGTCCTCCAGAGCCTTCATCACCAAAGTCTCCTGTAAAAACACCAGCACCTTTTTTATTTAAATGAACTATATAATCTAGCGGAATTTGTTTAGGATCATCTGTTTTAAATAAACTCCAAACAGAGAAAATAAATCTTCGTTCGGTTGAATTATTTATTTGAATACCACCATATCCACTATGGAATCCATTGGTTTCATAATAAGCATTTACTGAATTTTTTACTTCATCAGGCACTTTTACTTCTGTGTAAAACCATTGCACTGCTGAATCCTCGGGAACTGTATATCTAAAATGAGTAGATGCTGCTCCCATATAATTTGATTTATTAAATAGAATGGCGTCTGGAATATCTGAATCTACGATAAGTGATTTAAAAATTGACTTAGCAGTATCAATGTTTTTTACTGAAACGATTTCAACAAAATGATAACCCTTACTTATTTTATTAATAGATCCAATTGGTAACATAATCACCGAATCTCCTTTTTGAATTTTAACAGCTTTACGATTTTTGCTACCATCAAAATCAATCAAAACACTTTTAGTCATATCAGAAGATTTTACTTCCAATTTTAGATTCAACTTAGTAGGCTTAGCAACATAAAAATAGACGCTAGTTTTACTACCCTGTTTTAAGGTATTTGATGTGTAGGCATTGTTAGCAAAAGGAATAATAGTATGATTTACATCTTGACTATTACCAACAAAACATATTAAAATAATTAATAATAAAAGGACTACTTGTTTTAATTGCATAAGATTCGATTAAATTCAACGGTTTTATAAATATAAAACTACTTGAATTGATATTTAAATCAATTGTTAGAAAATTTGACAACATAAGCTTAACTGACTGAAAATAATGCATAAATTTACATAGGCTTCTTAATATTGTAAAAATATGATACTATAAAAAAGAATATCTTTTTTAGCTTTTATGTGAATTTCTCAATCTCAATAGAAATTAAAAAGAGCATCCTAGAACAACAAGTAAACCGCTACAGCTATGTATTTATAATGGATAAGAAATAAATGTTATTTTTAGGGTCTTAATGCATAAGCTACTACCCTATGTACTTTTTTAATTTTATTTATTACATTTCACGCATTGTCTTTTCATCACTCACAAATCTGAAAAGCACTGAACAATGGGGTAAAACATTTCTGCATGAATTAGAAGAAAAATTCGGTGGCAAGTTTGACAATACAATCGTAGAAAAAGTGTCTAAATATCAAAGTATTCAATTACATTATGTAGCAAATGCTTTTTCTAAATTAAATGGAAGATTAAATAATGAAATTGAAAAAGAAAGAAATATTTTATTCTTTTTAATGTCCGTTTTATATGATGAAATCATAGATGAGCAAAAAATGAAAGAGGATGACCTTGATCAATTATTCAATCATCCTGAAAATGCAAACCCTTTACATTTTAATGAAAAAATTTTAGTCTACATCCATCAACGATTGTTAAATGAAGTTAATGACAAGAAGAGCTATTGGAAATCATTACAAAATACGCATCAAGCTCAAAAAGATTCCAAAAAACAATTTGATGTAAATACCCCAATTGATGAAATTATAGACATTACCAAAAGAAAAGGGGGCTTTACTCTTTTAATGTGTAGGCATTATATAAATGAAGCATCAAATAAGCAAATGGATGATTGCTGGTATACGCTAGGTGGATTAATTCAAATGACAAATGATTTGTATGACACCTACAAAGACACCCAAAATGGCATTGATACTTTTGCAAATAAAATTAAAAATATAGAACGCATCAATTACATATACCAAGAACAAACATCCTATTTATATTCAAATATCAAAATACTTCCTTTCAACAATAAAAAGAAACTTGAATTTGCAATAAATATGTCCATCATTCCCGCATTTGGACAAATTGCTATAAACCAACTAAAACTACTTCAATTAAATAACAATACTTTACCTAATTTCAAGAATGTGAATAGAAAAGATTTGATTATTGATATGGAAAAAAATATCAATATTATTAGACTCATTCAATACGCTTATAAAAATGGTAAATTATGGATGTAAAAATTGAAGCAAGTTGGAAAGAAGTGCTTGCGCCACTTTTTGAAAAATCCTATTTTTCACAAATAACGGCACATTTAAAAACAGAGAAGGCATTAAAAAGTATCCTTTATCCTAAGGGCAGTTTAATTTTCAATGCGTTTGATCAAACTCCATTTGATAAAGTACAAGTGGTGATTTTAGGACAAGACCCATACCATAATCCAGGTCAAGCCATGGGATTAAGCTTTTCTGTACCTGAAGGAGTTAAAATACCACCATCCCTGGTGAATATTTATAAAGAATTGAACAAAGATATTGGTATGCCAATCCCAACCACCGGAGATTTAACAAAATGGGCTAAACAGGGGGTGTTATTACTAAATGCAGCACTCACTGTAAGAGCCAATGAGCCAGCAAGCCATAGTAAAATTGGTTGGATAGACTTTACCAATGATGTAATTAAAATTATTTCTGAACAAAAAAAGGAAATTGTTTTTTTATTATGGGGTAACTTTGCACAACAAAAACAAATTTTAATTGACGCTACTAAACATAAAATACTAAAGGCCGCTCACCCATCCCCATTAAGTGCTCACAATGGATTCTTTGGTTGTAAACATTTTAGTAGCACAAATATATATTTAGTACAACATGGCAAAACACCAATTGATTGGATGCTATAAAGGATATTGAACTATGAAATTATTGAAAAAAATTATTGCGAGAATTTTAGCTGTTTGGGCATTATTAATGTTTGCTTCCACCATGTTTATTTTTATGTGGTTTTACTTTATTTGTCCACTTTTGCCCGAACCTAAAAAAACACAATGGCATCGACAATTATCCCGCTTATGGATGAGATTATTTATGATATTATCAGGTATCCGTTTTAAAGTTAAAGGAAAAGAAGTTTTTGAGGGATTAGAAAATGCAATTGTAGTATGCAATCATAATAGTTTATTAGATATTCCAGTGAGCTTTCCGTTTTTGCCAAGAGCCAATAAAACCATTGCAAAAAAATCTTTCTCCTATATTCCTCTCTTTGGTTGGATATATTCCTATGGAACTGTTTTAGTAGACAGAAAAAGTAATAAAAGTAGACAAGAGAGTTATGAGCAAATGAAACATGTACTTACTCATGGATTAGACATGCTTATTTATCCAGAAGGGACTAGAAATATTACAGATGCACCTTTAAAATCATTTTATGATGGTGCTTTTAAATTAGCAGTTGACACACAAAAACCAATTGTCCCCGTTATCCTATTGCATACTAAAAAAATGTTACCTGCTAAACCTGCTATGTATTTAACGCCTGGTAAAATTGAAATGCATATTCTTCCTGCAGTTTTTCCTCATGACAAAACAGCTGATGAACTTAAAAAAATAGTATACGATATAATGGCTAACTATTATTTAGCTAACGAAAAATAATAATCAAAATATCTAGTAAGTTGATGATGAGAACGTACGGCTCCTATTGATTTTAAGATCTCTTAAAATGCCTGACTTTGGATTCACTGTAATACTAAATGATTTATACAATCCAATAGGGGTAACATTAATAGCTAATTGCCAACAGTGCATCTCACGCGTTATAAACATACTCATTTGTTGAATACTTGCTTTTGCAACATCAACATAACCTGTACCTCCTATTTTCCATTTTGGCGTTAAACTAAAATCGCCATTAAAATTAAGAGAATTGAAAGTTTGTATTTTATAGCCAGAAAAATCGGACTTGAGTACTCTAGAAAAATTAAATGAATAGGAAACCGTTAAAGTCCAAGGAATATTAAAGTCCGTGAATTCAGCAGGATTTGCTCTAACATATTGTAATTGTCTTTGTTGCTCCTCTGGTGTCATGAAAGGATCAATAGGCACTTCATTTTTTTTCTTTGAAGCTTCGTCGTTAGTAGATTTACTTTTAAAGGAAGTAGAGAAAGAAACACCTCCATTCGTAATATTACCAAACTTAAGTTTTGAAGGATCGATATCCAATCTATTTACGCGATATCCTTGTTTATCTGTTGCATAAGGATCAAGGCTAAAGGAAGAACTAATATTGATGGTATTGAACAATAATGTCCTGGCATAAAAATTAAAATTCCCTAACTTAAAACTATCAGCTAAAAAGTTATAGTTGGATGTAAAACCAAATCCTTCAATTAGTTTCACCTTTTTGAAAGTGGTTCCAGTGGTATCTCCTTTGTCTTTAACTTTCATTTCCAATAAATTGTCAATTCCAAATCCTAAGCCACCAAAAGTACCTTCGGAATAAGCACCACCCATCCCAATATTATCAAATTTTGAAAAGCGATATCTTCTACCCGAGGAATCAACCTGTGTAGTATAATGATAGGAAGAAGCTAAATCGGGTGTAAAATTAAAACTTAAACTTGGTCTAATTTCATGCCTAATTGCTTCTACATAATCACCCTTCACTTTATAAGTGCCAAAAATTCTACTAGCGGTACCCACTCCAAATGTTACATGGGCAGCATTATAAAAACCGCGCGTAATAGTAGTGTCAACTTTCTTTAATTTCGAATTCCAACTTAAAGTACTTGATTGTCCAAACCACTTATCTTCAAATCCAATGGAAGGTGAAACTGTTATAGGACCAAGACTTGGCAATGATAAAGTGATAGGAATACTATGCGTTGCCCCCCATTGCATCGTATCCAAAAGTTTTTGAATATTAATTGAAGAGTCGTAGAAACTTACTTGGTTTTGAAATGATCCATTGTAGCCAATACCAATTTTCTCATACCATTTACCTGCTCCTATTTGATCTTTCTTTTGGAATGGATAAATAGTTAGTGCATTAAAGTTGATATTAGGCAAACTTAAATTCACAGTCCTTTGATTCGTATTTTGACTATGATTTAAATTGACTGATAAGTTGTACAAATTATTCCAAGACTTTGAATATGAAATGGAAGAGCTTAATTGATTTTGATAATTTTGATAAGGATTGTTCAATAAATAAGTATTGTACTTTGAACTACCAAAGTTCACATTCGCTGAAAAATTAGTACCTGGCAAAGCCCTGCTATCCATAGAATGTGTCCAATTTAACATGAAAGTTTTACCTCCTGTAAACTCTTCGGAAATAGAAGTATTGCGATTTAATATTTTGGTGTTTTGAATCGAAAGATTAAAATTGCCTAAATACTTATAGCGCTTGATATACTTGGTATTTAAATTCGTACTCCATCCTCCATATGAATATATATTTGCCCTAACAGTGGCGTCCACATTATCGCTTAATATTTTATAATATCCTAAACCTTCAAAACCCAATCCAAAATCCTCACTTGTAGAAAATGCAGGCGCCATAAATCCAGAATGTCTACCCCTGGTTAATGGGAATATGGCAAATGGGATTTCAATTGGAATAGGTACGCCTTCAAACTCAGGATAGATAGGCCCAGATAAACCAACTTTATCATTGATAATTTTAAGTTTGTTGGTTACAAAAGCAAAATGGGGTTCGTCTAAATTACAAGTTGTGAATTTTGCTTTCCATGCAAAAGCTTCGTCCTTATTAATTTTTTTCATGGTCTTTGCATTCACAAAAATTTCACCCTGTTGAAAATTAGTATTTTTAGTAAGCCCCTTACCTGATTTTAAATTAAAAAATATGGAGTCATTTACTGAAGTCATAGTGCCTTCTTTAAATTTAGGATTACTCATTGGATTTCCTGAGGTATCCTTTGCACCAAAAGCTCGTATATTTTGACTTTGTTGGTCAAAAATGATATTGGCTGCTTCTAATTGAGACGCTTTATAAATAGTCTTAGCATTTCCATATAAAAAAAACTCCTTCGTCTTCATTATCATTACTCCTGAATCTGCCGCATTATAATCCACAATTCCATCAAGACTATCTTTTGACATTCTTAATGTTTGAATATTAGTTGAATCCACTGGACGAATGGTATCCTTGATTTTAGTACTGGTGTCCTTTAAAATAGGGACTGAAATGCTATTTTTAGCCTTTTTTGCCTTTGTAGACTGCGCATTAAGTAATAAGGGGGCAAAAACTATTGTTAATAATAGTAAAAATGCCACTTTTACAATACAAGGCCTGAATTTTACATTAAATTTGTATCCTAGATTTATCACTGGTGCAAAAATAAACTAAAACAGCATTAAGGAACTGATTATGAAGCAAAATAGACTGATTTTAGCAATTACTTTGGGTATTTTAACGATTTTAATGTCGCCACAAGGTGACCTTAAAGCGCAAAGCCAACCAAAAACATTAAAACGTATCGTAATTGACCCTGGACATGGGGGTACTGACCCTGGAGCAAATGGTAAATATTCAACTGAAGCAGCGGTTTCCCTAGCAATATCTACCAAATTGGCTGAATACATTCATGAATCTTTACCTGACATTGAAGTAGTACTAACAAGGACTACTGATATATTCAATTCTGTGGTTGAAAAAGCAAAAATTGCAAATGCTGCCAAGGGTGATTTATTTATTTGCATCCATACCAATTCTGCCGACCCTAGTAGAAGCAGAGAAATCATTGGACATACCACCAAAACACATACCGTAAAAAAGAACGGGAAAAAACGTAAAGTTTCTGTGGAAGTTCCTCTATATAAAATTACATATACACCAAGTACTGCAAGAGGTACTGAAACCTTTATATACAATGTAGTAAAGTCAGATCAACGTAAGGAAATGGCTAGTGAAGCAGTGGATGATATTGTGGAAAAATTGGACTCCGTTTCGGAACGTCAAATTAGCGAATTAAATGCAGCAGACCCTACCAGATCGATGATGACTAGCTTATTGACACAACAATATTTTCAGCGTGCCGCAAGTTTGGCATTAACTATTGAAGAAGAATTCAAAAATTCTGGCAGAATAAGTAGAGAAGCAAAACAAAGACAAAAAGGTATTTGGGTATTGGCTGCAGTTCAAATGCCAGCTGTATTAATTGAGACTGGTTTTATTTCAAATCCCGAAGACGAAGATTATTTAAATAGTGAAGAGGGCCAAAATCAAATATGCGAGGTAATCACGAAATCCCTTATTCGATATAAAAATTCATTAGAGAATCAAAAAAAGTCCAACACCAATTAGCCAATTATTTTGGTAAATTTGTGTAGCAGCTAACAACAAATACGATGAAGGTAAGTAACGAAACCAAAGTAGGCGCTTTAACTATTATTGCAATTACTTTAATTATTTTAGGATTCAACTTTTTAAGGGGCAAGACTATATTTAAGTCGGGCAACTTTATCTATGCAAAATATGCGGATACCAAAGGGCTAATTGTTTCCAATCCTGTATTTGTGAATGGCTTTCAAATTGGCTCTGTGTTTGAAATTGAAAACAAATCTGCTGACCTTTCTCAAATCATTGTTTCTATTAAATTAAACAATGCCTACACTATACCCAATAATTCTGTCGCAACCATTCAAGACAATCCATTAGGCACCAATAGCATTAGTATTGTCTTAGGCGATTCTAAAGTTTTCTTAAAATCAGAAGATACTATTAAAACAGCACCCGCTGCAAGTTTATTGGGCGACTTAATGAATACCCTGTCACCGCTTGGTGAACAAACAAAACAAACTATTAATGAGTTGCAAAAGGTATTGGTAAATATCAATCAAGTTTTAAATGAAAATAATAAAGCCAACCTTGAAGTGATTATTAAAAACCTGGCTAACACTACTGAGAATTTAAATAAGTCAATGGAATCCATTGAATCCATGCTACAAAAACAAAATGGATCCATTGCGCAAACAGCAAATAATTTAAATAGTTTTACCAAAAATCTAAACGAAAACAATAAAAAAATAAATGATATTGTTTCTAATTTAGACAGCACTACAAAGCAAATTAAAGATGCTGACTTGTATAAAACTATAAAAGGAATTCAGTCTGCAGTGAATGAACTATCCATTGCGTTACACACTATTAATACAGGAAATGGCACAGCAGGTAAATTATTAGCTGACCCAGCAATATACAATCAATTACAGAATACAATTAAAAGCGTGAATACTTTGGTAGATGATGTTAAAACACATCCAAAACGATATATCAATGTATCTGTATTTGGTAAAAAAGACAAGACCCCTTCATTAACCAAGCCATTAGCCGACACTGTTAATTAATGAAGAAACTAGGTATATTTTTATTTATCTTTTGTTGCCTATCATTTAAATTAAATGCGCAAAATCAATTAGGTGGAACGAATGCGCCCATTGATAGCAATACAAAACTGATTGAATTTTTATCAGCAGAAACCTACAATGTAAAAAAGAAGGATAGTATGGACTATCTCATTTTAGTGGGTCATGTAAAAATCAAACAAGGTAAAACATTGCTTTTTGGAGATAGTTTAATTTTAAATACCACACTGAATCAGCTTGAAGGATTTGGCAATGTTCATATTAATGATGCAGATAGTGTAAATACGTACGCTGATTATTTAAAATACCTTGGGAATACCAAAAAAGCTTTTTTAAGAAAGCATGTTAAACTTACCGATGGTAAAGGGGTTTTAACTACAGACTCTTTAGATTATGATGTTTCAGTAAAAATTGGGAACTTTAAAAAAGGTGGAAAACTAGTAAGAAATAAAACTACTTTAACTAGTAACGAAGGATATTACTATGGTATTACGAGAGATGTTATTTTTAGAAAAAAAGTGGAATTAAAAGATCCTGAGAGTCATATTACTACAGACACATTAGAATACAATACCTATTCTCAGCTTTCAAATTTTATTAGTCCAACCAAAATTATTTCTAAATCAAGAATTATCCGAACTAAAAATGGGAATTATAATTTAGGTACCAGAAAAGGTTATTTATACGAGCGGTCTTCGATTGATGATAGCACATACACTTTTATTGCGGATGAGATGGCCATTGATGACTCATTAGGCTTAGGCGAATTTAGAGGCAACGCAGTTTATAAATCAAAGGATAGTTTAAGCTTTGATTTAATGGCCAATAATATTAAAACGAATAGAAAAAAAGATGTATTACTAGCTACTGAATTGCCTACCCTGCTTATTAAACAAAAGAAAGATACCTTATACATTACAGCTGATACATTATACTCAGCAAAAGTTTCCGACTTAACAAGACCTTTTAAAAGTGTAAGGGACAGTGTTGGAAAAATTACAGATACAACACTTAATAAATATTTTGAAGCCTTTCATCATGTGAAAATATATTCTGATTCACTACAAGCAAAATGTGATAGTTTATTTTATGCATTAAGTGATTCTACCATTAGATTATTTAAAAATCCTATCATTTGGTCCAATAGCAATCAAATAACTGGTGACACAGTTTACATGTTTGTGAATAATAAAAAACCTGAGCAATTATCTGTTTTCAATAATGCATTTGCCATTAACCGAGTGGATACTACCAATTACTACAATCAATTAAAAGGAAACAAATTATCTGCTTGGTTTAATGATGGCAGTTTAACTAAAATGAGAACAAAAGGAAGCGCAGAAAATATATATTTCGCGTTAGATGATAAAAAGAAATTTATTGGCATCAATCATACTTCAGCACAATCTATAGAAATTGATTTTGAGGATAATGAAGTGGCTAAAGTAAAATTCGTGAATCAACTGGTTGGTAAAATGTCTCCATTAGGACAAACACCTAAAGATGATATGCGCATAAAAGGATTTAAATGGCAGGAAGATTTAAGACCTAAGAGTAAGTATGAGATTCTTTCTCCAAAGGACTAAGCTTCTTTTTCATTCATAAGATACGCTTTTATAAATCCATCTATTTCACCATCCATTACCGGTCCTACATTACCAACTTCATAATCGGTACGATGATCCTTAATCATTTTATAAGGATGGAAAACATAGGATCTTATTTGACTTCCCCACTCAATTTTTTTCTTTGTTGAATTAGTTGCATTTAAAGCTTCTTGCTTTTTGCGCATCTCTTCCTCATATAAACGGCTCTTAAGCATCTTCATTGCAATTTCACGATTCTCCCCCTGTGTTCTTGATTGTTGACACTCCACAATAATTCCAGAAGGAATGTGTTTTAAACGAACAGCTGTCTCCACTTTATTTACGTTTTGTCCGCCTTTACCGCCACTACGATAAAACTCCCATTCAATGTCCGCAGGGCTTACCGTAATTTCAATACTGTCATCAATTAAAGGATATACATATACCGAAGCAAAACTGGTATGTCTTCGTGCATTGCTATCAAAAGGAGAAATTCTTACTAAACGATGAACCCCCGATTCTGCTTTTAAAAATCCATAAGCAAAGGGGCCATCAAACTGAATAGTTGCTGATTTAATCCCAGCTCCATCCCCTTCCTGATAATCCAAACTGGTAACTGTCCAACCTTGCTTATCTCCATACATGCTGTACATTCTAAGCAACATTTCTGCCCAATCTTGACTCTCCGTCCCGCCTGCTCCTGGATTAATTTGCATTATTGCTGGAAGCTCATCTTCAGGTTTATTTAAAGTGCTTTTAAATTCGGCGTCCTCAATTAATAAAATGGCTTTATCAAAAGCTTCTTTGGTTTCTTGTTCAGTTGCGTCACCTCCTTTCCAAAATTCAAATAATACAGCAAAATCATCTACACTGGACTCCACATTTTGAAAAAGATGTATCCAATATTCATTTACCTTTATTTCTTTCATGATGCCCGTAGCGCGGGTATTGTCATCCCAAAAACCGGGTGACAAAGACATTTGTTTATCCTGATCTACTTTTTGTATACGATTGTCAACGTCAAAGAAACCTCCTTAGGACACTTACCTGGTCCTTCATGCGCTTAATTTGTTCTATCGTCATGATCAGTTCTATTGCACCCTAAGATGCTTGTTTAATAATTCAATTAATAAAAAAGTACTACAAGCCTCATAAGCCGGATTCTGTTTCTAAACTATCATTTATCTAGCCTCACCATTACTGATGAAGTCTTGCTGCCTACCCTGGAACTCGAACGAGTCGCTCTCAAGCGTTCCTTTACGTGGCATTACAGCACCCAAGGTTTACCCTACAAAACAATTACTTGTCTTGTTCGTGAGCTCTTACCTCACGTTTTCACCTTTTCCCCTTGCGAGGTAGTTATTTTCTGTGGCACTTTCTCTGCCCTCTTGCGAGAACGCCGGCTATTCACCGGTGGGTTACCCTATGCTGTCCGGACTTTCCTTGGTAATTGCTTACCACGATAGCTCGGGTTTGTAGTAATGTAAAGGTAAGGCTTAGTATTCAAAAAACACTTCCGTAGCTCCGTATCCATAAAAATCAGAATACTGATTAATAAAGCGTTTTACACCAGGCTTGACTTTTAATAAATCATGAATTTCTTGCTTCAATTTTCCTTTTCCTACACCATGAATAATAATCATGGATGGTAAATTATTAAGTCGTGCTAATTCAAACCATTTTTCAAATTCTTGCAATTGAAAATGTAAAATTTCGGCATTGCTTAAATGGTTATGCCTGTCCATTATCTTTTCAATATGCAAATCAATAACAGAGCGTGCTTGCTGTATATTTTGTTTTATTTTAGAAACATCATATACTTTGTAACCTGCATTGCGCAAAACATCTATGGCAACATGATTGTCTTCTTCTTTATCAGGATAAGTTTCAAATAAAGGATAACTTATGTTTGCTTTATCATCTTCTTTTAAAATTTCAATTTTTTGAAATAATTGTTTTGGTTTAATTTTTACAATTGCTTCAAAATGATCTGCCTTTTTTTTATGTGGTTCAGTTAAGGAAAAGTCGATGGCGAAACTAGGACTATCATTGATATCTTCAAATGAAATATCATGAATATAAAAATCGGTAAAAGGAGCAATGGTAGATTCTATCGAAAAATTACTTTCGCTTGCAAAAGATTGATCGTAAATAAAATTGTAACTTACTCTATTTCGATTGGATAAATAAATTTTCAAACAATCTACCACTTCATCATTAAAATCATCTAAACTAAACTTGGGTATGATATTTAACCAAACACCCTCTTCCTCTTTACTGTCATTTTTAGCTACCTTTTCTTTTGGTATTTGATCAACGTATATTTTTTGAGGAGCTGCTTTTTGTGGGAATAATTTTTTCTCCGTAAATCTTTTAAAATAGGGGAAATCTATTTGATCCATATAGGCCGGGAACTTAACGCCACGCACTTCAATCATCACCATTTTATTATTCATGATTTCAATGATACGCCCTTCCTCATTGCTATGCAAAACCAAAATTTCATCACCAATCTGATACTTCACAATTTCTCTTTTAAATCTTAAGTAAATGTCAATGTTTTATTGATCGCTTAGCTTGGAATGTTTACGTCCATATACTGAATAAAGTACAAGACCTAATGCCATCCAAATAAAGAACCATAACCAACTTACTGGAGGGATTTCAATCATTAAATACAAGCAACACATAGCACCAATAATAGGTATTACAGAATATTTGCGTAAAAAACTGAATAATGCCACAATGATTAAAATAAATACAAATACCAAGTACAATATTTCTTGGTAGCTCTCATCACCTGTAGCAGTAAATGCAGCTTTTATTCTTCCTAGTCCAATATAAATAAAAATGGCGGCTAGAATGGGTATAATGAATTGGCCATTAATATATGGCAATCTAAATGCTTGTCGTTTTGTCCCTTCACTTAATTTAGGCAATACCAACACTCCAAAACATACTAATACAAACGCAAATAATGTGCCGATACTAGTTAAATCGGTCATTCTGCTAATGGACATAAATAAAGAAGGTATACCGACAAATATTCCTGTTATAATTGTTGCAAAAGCGGGTGTCCCGAATTTAGGATGCACATTTGAAAATTTCTTTGGCAATAAACCATCACGACTCATACTCATCCAAATTCTTGGTTGCCCTAATTGAAAAACCAATAATACACTAGTAGTGGCTACTACTGCACTTATAGAAATTATGTATCCAATTTTATGCATTCCAATTTTCTCAAAAACAAATGCCAATGGATCGTCCACCGCTAAGTTGGTATAGTTTACCATACCTGTCAAAACCAGGGCAATTAAAATATATAATACTGTACAAATAATTAAAGAATATATCATACCTCTTGGTAAATCACGTTGAGGATTTTTACATTCCTCGGCAGTAGTTGAAATAGCGTCAAATCCGATATAGGCATAAAATACGGCTGATACCCCAGCTAATACTCCTTTAAAGCCATTGGGCATAAATGGAGTCCAGTTAGCAGTATCCACATAAAAGAATCCTAAAATGATAACACCTACAATGATGCAGATTTTGAAAATCACCATGGCATTGGTACTCTTTTTACTTTCTTTAATCCCGCGATATACCAACATAGTAATTAATACGACAATAATTAATGCTGGTACATTTAATATTACCCTCCAGCCCCCAACCATTGGCGCATTAGTCATTGCATCATATCCAATTCTTGCTAGTTTGCTAAATGTTTCCTGCGTGCCACCTGCTTTTAAATGTTGTAAAGCTTCGGAATAACCTTGCGCTGCTTGTTCGTAGTTTGTCGACAACCAACCTGGCAAATGAATATGAAAACCTTCCAATAAATTTACAAAGTATCCGCTCCAACTAATAGCAACAACAATATTGCCAATAGCATATTCTAATATTAAAGCCCATCCAATAATCCAAGCTATTAATTCTCCAAAAGTTACATATGCATAGGTGTAAGCACTGCCTGCAATAGGTACTCTACTTGCAAACTCGGCGTAACAAAGTGCACTAAATCCACAAGTCACTGCAGTAATAACAAACAATAAAGAAATACCTGGCCCACCATGAAATGCTGCAGTTCCAATGGTTGAAAAAATACCCGCACCAACGACAGCGGCGATACCCATGAAAGTTAAATCCTTAACCCCTAATTCTTTTTTTAATCCACTTGCACTATGTCCATCGGTCATCCCTGCTGCTGCATCCTGAACAATTTTATCAATTGATTTCTTTCTGAATAAACTCATTAGAGGGTTTTATTTATTTCTGTTCATTAAATAGTTCGCTAAATCAATGAGCGGTTGCTTTCTTGCACTTACCACAGCAATGACTTCTAAGTGTTCAAAAGCTTCTTGCATGTATTTTGCTTTTAAATCCTCGGCCCATTGGGCAACACCACATGCATTAAAAATGGCTAACACTTTTTTGACCTTATCTTCATTATTAGTAGCAATTAAAGCATCTAACTCTTTTCGCTGTTCAACATTGGCAACTGACAATGCATGCAATAACAAAAATGTTTTTTTGTTTTGTTTTATATCTCCACCTACTTCCTTTCCAAATTCGGCAGCATTGCCAAAAGCATCTAAATAATCGTCTTGTATTTGAAAAGCAATTCCAATTTTTTTACCAAACTCATATAAATGATGGCAATTATTTTCACTTGCTCCTCCAATGATTGCGCCTATTTCTAAACTAGCAGCCAATAAAACAGATGTTTTTAAAGTAATCATGTGAATGTACTGATCCATTGTAACATCCTGCATTTTGGAAAAATCCATATCCAATTGCTGCCCCTCACAAACCTCTCTAGCAGTTTGATTAAATATTTTTAAAATTTTAGGTAAATAAGTTGGTTGTATATTTTGCAAAAACTCATAGGCACGAATCAACATTACATCTCCAACCAATAAAGCAGTATTGGAATCGTATTTGGTATGTACGGTTGGCATTCCTCTACGTAAGGATGCTTCATCCATCATGTCATCATGCACCAAAGTGAAATTGTGAAATAGCTCAATGGCGCGCGCTGCTTGGTAAGCATCTTTATGAATGTCACTAAACAATTCATTGCCTAATAAACACATTACTGGGCGAATTCTTTTTCCACCTATTTGTAAAAAATATTCGCCTGGCGCATACAAGGATACTGGGCTATCCGGAAAATGAGCCGTTTCAAATTGTTTATTGAAATCTGCAGATAATTCTTGGAAACTTAACATACTACAAACCTAACCAAATTTTAGCATTTAATAAACAGTCAATTTTTGGTAAATCCCCTTAATTTTGTGGTACCCCCAAACAACAGCTATGTATAAAAAACATATCACAACTTTACTTATTTTAAGCCTTGTCACTTTCAGTGCTTTAGCTCAAAAGTTTACTTTAGATAGTACTATTAATAGACAGCAAAACTTATACGCCGAGGGCTACACAAGCGCCATTGGAGTAAAAATGTTTCCAGGAGCTTTATCTTATAAAAAATTTACTAAAAATAATAAGGCCTTTGAAGCCATTGGTTACGTCACCTTAGACGGACTTAGCTTATCACTTTTAAAGGAGTTTTATGCGCCCATTAATGATGTAGACCAACTTACTTGGTTTTATGGATATGGTGGTCATTTGGGTATATGGAGTGATGAATTTAAGAAGACCAATTTAGGTACAAGCAATTCCAATATCGCAGTTGGATTTGATGGTATTATTGGACTTGATTACAAAATCAAAACCGCACCTATTAATTTAAGTTTTGACTGGCAACCCTCTTTTAGTATTATACAAGCCTATTTTAAAAATCAGGGTGGAATTGGCGTGAGGTATACTTTCTAATTTGTAAGTGGCTGAGCACTTATAGGTAAATGTAACTTTTTGAGTTATTTAAGTAAACTAAATAGAGAATCTACAAACTCATTTTTATCAAATAATAGTAGGTCATTAATTTGTTCTCCAACACCAATATATTTTACTGGAATTTTGCATTGATGAGCAATTGCCAATACCACACCACCTTTGGCAGTACCATCTAACTTAGTAATAGCCAATGCATTTACATTGGTTACTGCCATAAATTGTTTAGCTTGTTCTAATGCATTTTGTCCAGTTGACCCATCCAATACCAACATCACTTCATGAGGGGCATCTGGTAATTGCTTTTGAATAACACGTTTAATTTTATTTAATTCATCCATTAAATGTGCCTTATTATGCAAACGACCCGCGGTGTCTATTAAAACAACATCTGCTTTTTTTGCAATTGCAGACTGAATGGTATCAAAGGCAACGGCACTTGGGTCAGAACCCATACTTTGCTTTACAATGCTCACGCCCACTCTTTCACTCCAAATGGTTAATTGATCTACTGCAGCTGCTCTAAACGTATCTGCAGCTCCTAAAACCACTTCGTTACCGGCAGCTTTATAATGATGTGCTAATTTACCTATGGTTGTTGTTTTACCAACTCCATTTACCCCAACAACTAAAATAACATAAGGTTTTTTATCGGCTGGGGGAACAAATCCCATTTGGTTTTCAGGCGCATCCACTAATATATGCGCAATCTCCGCTTGTAAGATTGAATTTAATTCAGTAGTAGATAAGTATTTATCTTTCTTAACACGTTCTTGTATTTTTTCAATGATAGCAAGGGTTGTATCCACACCTACATCTGCTCCAATCAAGGCTTCCTCAAGTTGATCAAGCACTTCATCATCCACCGAAGTTTTACCAATGATCACTTTGGAGATACGTTCAAAAAATCCTTGCTTAGTTTTTTCTAAGCCTTGATCTAATGTCTCTTTCTCTTTTTTCCCGAATAATTTTCCTAAAAAACTCATAGTGCGAAGTTAATAAAAAAAAGTCCCGAGGGGGCTTTAAAAATAAAAAGCTCCCCATGTTGGGAAGCTTTCAATATTTTCTGTTACGAAAAGTAAAGTCTGAAATTACTTAGCGGCTAAGAATTCAGTTACTTTATCTTTATGAACAATGTTTTCTTTAAAAGTATACGCACCTGTTTTAGGGCTACGGATAGCTTTAATTACTTTTGTCCAGTTTTTAGCTTCAGCAGAAGCTTTTAAATCCTTTACTTTCGAGTTTTTAGATGCTGCTTTTGCCATGATTATTTAATTTCTTTGTGTACAGTTACTTTTTTCAAAATTGGGTTATACTTTTTGAACTCCAAACGATCTGGGGTGTTCTTCTTGTTCTTAGTTGTAATATAACGGCTAGTTCCAGCCATGCCAGAAGTCTTATGCTCTGTGCATTCTAATATTACTTGAACTCTGTTTCCTTTACGTGCCATGATGGTATATTATTATACTTAAATTACTTAATTACTTAGATTTTTTCGCCTGCTGCTCTTAATTCTTTAACAACTGCGCCTAAACCATTTTTGTTGATAGTTCTTAAAGCATCAGTAGATACTTTTAAGGTAATCCAACGATCTTCTTCTGCATAAAAGAAACGCTTCTTTTGCAAGTTTGGAAGAAAACGACGTTTAGTTTTAATATTAGAATGCGATACGCTGTTTCCAGTCATCGGTTTCTTTCCTGTTATCTGACATACTCTAGCCATGAGAAATAATTTTTTACGGACGGCAAAGGTAACTAATTATCCCTTACTATCCCATTTTTTTTAAGTTTTTTTATTCTAAACGCAGAAATTGGTCTAAATATTGCTAAAACCTTGAAAATCTTAGCCTTATATTGTTCCTAATTCCTCTAAGCGTACATTTCGGCCCTTAATTCCTGTACTCTTTTATCTTCCATATATTCATCAAAGGTCATTAAGCGGTCAATGATTCCCTTAGGGGTCAATTCAATGACTCTATTAGCCACAGTTTGCATGAAAGTATGGTCATGAGAAGTCATTAAAACGATGCCTGGGTAATTTTGACAACCTTCGTTAAAGCTTTGGATACTTTCCAAATCCAAGTGGTTGGTTGGTTGGTCTAAAACCACCACATTCGGGTTTTGAAGCATCATTTTACTAACCATACATCTTACTTTCTCTCCTCCACTTAAAACGTCCGTTTTTTTCATTACATCGTCACCACTAAATAACATTTTACCTAAGAAACCTCTAATAAATGGTTCGTCCGCATCTGTAACATGAGAAGGTACAAATTGTCTTAACCAATCCATTAAAGTTAATGGCTTAATAAATTCCTCATTATGTTCCATTGGTAAATAAGCTTTGGTGATAGTAGTGCCCCACTCGTAAGTGCCACTATCTGCCTTGCCTGCTTCATTAATAATTTCAAAAAAGTAAGTAATAGCTAATGGATCCTTACTTAAAAAAGCAATTTTATCATTCTTACTAACAGAGAAAGTTACATCCTTAAATAAGGTACGACCATCTACTTGTTTTTGTAAACGTTCTACATTTAAAATTTGATTTCCCACTTCACGCAATGGCTGAAAGATAATACCAGGGTACTTTCTATTAGATGGTTCAATTTCTTCAATGGTTAATTTCTCTAAAGCTTTTTTACGAGAAGTAGCTTGCTTGCTCTTACTCGCATTCGCAGAGAAACGAGCAATGAAGTCCAATAATGCAGCACGCTTTTCTTCGTTCTTTTTATTTTTATCACTCATTTGACGCGCCATCAAAGTGGAAGACTCATACCAGAATGAATAGTTACCACTAAAGGTTTTAATCTTAGAACGATCAACGTCTGAAACGTGTGTACAAACGGTATCTAAAAAGTGACGGTCGTGACTCACTACCAATACAATATTTTCGTAGTCTGCTAAAAAATTTTCTAACCAACCAATAGTTTCAATATCCAAACCGTTCGTAGGCTCATCCAGTAATAAAATATCAGGATTGCCGAATAAAGATTGCGCCAACAACACACGCAATTTAAAGTTACTTGGAATATCCTTCATTAAGGACTGATGCATGTCTTCCTTTACCCCTAAATCACTCAATAAACTAGCCGCATTGCTCTCCGCTTCGTATCCACCCATTTCCCCAAATTCTGCTTCTAATTCTCCTGCTTTTAATCCATCTTCTTCGGTAAAATCTTCCTTTGCATACAAAGCATCTTTCGCATGCATTACATCCCACATACGCTTGTGCCCTTGCATTACTGTATTCAATACGGTTTGTTCATCAAACTCAAATTGGTTTTGTTTTAAGAAAGACATACGCTCTCCAGGTGTAATTTCCACCGAACCTTTTGTAGGCTCAATTTCACCACTTAAAATTTTAAGAAAGGTAGACTTACCCGCACCATTGGCACCAATAATTCCATAGCAGTTTCCTTTGGTGAAGCTAATATTCACTTCATCAAACAAGACCCTTTTACCAAAGGATAAAGTAATGTTTCTAGCACTAATCATATATGTACATTAATTTGAGGTCGCAAAGTTAAGCAAATTAAGCTTACCAACTTGAACGGGCTGTTGCCGACACCGAAAGATCATCAAATGCCCCCGCCATGTATTTATAATGCGCCGTAATAGCAATCATGGCTGCATTGTCGGTACAAAATTCAAACCTAGGGAGATACACTTTTGATTGTGTCTTTTTCCCTAGTTCCTGCACTCCTGCTCTTAATCCAGCATTGGCACTCACCCCTCCCGCTATACATATTTCACGTATCCCTGTTTGTTGAATTGCCTTCTTTAATTTTTTCATTAAAATTTCAACAATGGTATATTGAACCGATGCACATAAGTCATTTAAGTGGGCTTGAATAAAGCCAGGCTCTTGCTTTTGTATAAAATATAAAACGCTTGTTTTTAAACCACTAAAAGAATAGTTTAATTCAGGTACTTGTGGCTTAGCAAATTCAAAGGCTTTAGGATTCCCTTGTTGTGCTAATTTATCCAAAACCGGACCTCCTGGATAGGGTAATCCTAAAATTTTTGAAATTTTATCAAAGGCTTCCCCAGCAGCATCGTCAATGGTTTCTCCAAGAATGATTAAATCTGCAGGACTATTACATTGTACAATTTGAGTATGGCCGCCACTCACTGTTAAACATAAAAAGGGAAAGCTAGGCTTAATATCATCAATTAAATTAGCCAGCACATGCGCTTGCATATGATGTACTGATATCAATGGTTTGCCTAGGGTAAGCGCTAAAGATTTTGCAAATTGTGCTCCTACTAATAAGGAACCAATTAAACCAGGAGCTTGTGTAAAAGCAATGGCGTCTAATTGAGCTAGTCTTTCGGAATGTGATAAATTAGGAAAAGCGGTTTTAAGAGACTCATCCACGACAGGCACAATATTTTCCATATGCGCACGGCTTGCTAGTTCGGGCACAACGCCACCATATTTTTCATGTACCGCTTGATTGGCAATATAATTAGATTGAATTTTACCATCTAAAATTACAGAGGCAGCAGTTTCGTCACAAGAAGACTCTATAGCTAATATCGTGATGGGTTTTGTTGACACAGCGCGAAGTTAATTAAAACCTGCAGTTTAAATTAAGTCTTATAAAAAATCACTGAATTACTTAGTCCTAATGGCTTCCACTGGATTCATTTTAGCAGCAATTGATGCAGGAATAATTCCAGAAATTACCCCTAAAATGATACATATACTCAAGGCAAGAAATATTATACCTGGAGCAATAAATATTGGGAATGGAAGAAAGGCTCCAAGGGCTACGGTGAGCAACCACACTAAAAAGAGTCCAACCAAACCTCCAATAATACATAAGAAAGCACTTTCTAAAAGGAACTCGTATAATATATTACTACTCTTTGCTCCTATTGCTTTTTTAAGCCCAATTTGACTCGTTCTTTCTCTAACAGTTACGAACATAATATTGGCTACTCCAAAAGCACCAACCAATAAGGATAAGCCTGCAATGGCCCATCCACCTTTATTAATAGCCCCAAAAACACTTTCTATTTGATCCTTAAACTGTGCCACGTCATTACAGGTAAAATTATCTTCCTGAGTTGGACTTAGCTTTCTTAATTGACGCATGATTCCATTTAATTCATCCTGCAAAGCCTTGGAAGGAATACCAGGTTTTGCCTGTACCATTATGTAAGGATTATTTTGGTCGGGATTAAAAATGGAAGCATAATATCCATAAGTTACAATTACTGCTTTATCATAGTCAAACCCACCAATCATTGAGCTACCCTGCTTTTCAACAATTCCTACTACTTGCAAACGCCTTCCTCCATAAGTAATGGTTTTACCCAATGCCTTTTCGGGGTTGCCATATAATTCATTGGCAACCTTATCTCCTATTACAGCGAAAGGAACCCCTCTGTTAAAATCGGTTTCATTAAAATACCTGCCTGTGCCAATATTAAACGCTTGAATTTTATTATAGTCATTGGTAACACCATATAAATTAACGCCCTTTAAATTGTTTTCTTCATAGGAAAAAGTAGCACTTGTGGAAACGAAAAAAGCTATGTTGGAAGCAAATGAAGATCTTTTTTGCACAAATTCCATCTCGCTAATCTTCATAGAAGGGCGTTTTACAAACTTCCACCAAGGGTATTCTGGTCCACCATTATAATCCCATTTATCAATAAAAATGGTGTTGTTCCCTAAGCCGGATAAATCGTTGCTAATTTTTGTCTTTAAACTATCTATCGTAGCCAATACACCTATAATACAAAATATGCCAATGGTGATGCCAAATAAAGATAGAAAAGTCCTTAATTTATTAACTTTTAGCTCCTGCAAAGCCATTTTGAAGCTATTCCATAATATACCCAACACTTTTATCATGTAGTAAAAATAGGCCAAATCCCGATTTGCTGATATTTTTTATGCAAAAGGTCAATAACTTATATAAATGCACAAATTGTTAAGGTATTTAGAATTAATGCTTAAAATCATTCAAACGTTTGATAGCTAGTATTAAATTCCTACTTACTTTTGCAGCGATTTTTAAATCATTAACTATATGAGCTTCAAACACATGTTTACATCCTCAGTGGGGAAAAAATTAGTAATGGCATTCACGGGCATTTTCTTAATTCTATTCTTAGTTGTTCACGCAGGCTTAAATGCTTGTATCTGGGCAAACGACAATGGATTAATGTTTAATAAAGCTGCACACTTTATGGGCAGTTTTGTTGTGCCACGAGTATTAGAAATTGGCCTATTCCTTGGCATCTTCTTACATATTATTCAAGGTTATATGGTAACACTTGAAAACAGAAGTAAAAGATCGGTTGGTTATGCAGTAAATTATTCAAAAGGAAGTAAATGGTATAGCCGTAGTATGGCCATATTAGGTACTTTACTTTTAATGTTTTTAATAATGCATATTTACCATTTTTGGACACCAAGTAGATTAGGTGGGGTTGGAAACATTCAAGGTTTAAAAACATTTGAATTGAACGGTACAGAGTATCATAATTTATATGCCGAAATGCAAGCTGTATTTCAAAATCCATTGGTAGTTTTATTATACGTGTTGGCTTGTGGGTCACTTGCTTATCACTTAGCACATGGATTCCAAAGTGCATTCAAAACAATTGGAATTCATAATAAAAGATATCATGCTATCATAAGTTCAATCGGATATGGCTTCGCCATTCTTATCCCATTGGCTTTCGCAATGATGCCTATTAGTTTTTATTTTAACCTAGTAAAATAAAATTCAAACAAAATTCTACACTTTAGATAAAAGATTCAATATGTTAAACTCAAAAATACCTGCAGGAAACTTAGATGACAAATGGGTAGACTATAAAGGTCACTGCAAATTAGTGAACCCTGCGAATAAGCGTAAAATGGAAGTGATTGTAGTGGGTACTGGCTTAGCTGGTGCAAGTGCTGCAGCTTCATTAGGAGAATTAGGATATAAAGTAAAAGCATTTTGCTTTCAAGATAGTCCACGTCGTGCACACAGTATCGCGGCACAAGGCGGTATTAATGCAGCAAAAAACTATCAAAATGATGGGGATAGTGTATTTAGATTATTTTATGACACCATTAAAGGTGGTGACTACCGTGCACGTGAAGCAAACGTTCATCGTTTAGCTGAAGTGAGTGGAAATATTATTGACCAATGCGTTGCACAAGGTGTTCCTTTTGCACGTGAATATGGTGGATTATTAAGTAATCGTAGTTTTGGTGGAACACAAGTACAAAGAACTTTTTATGCAGCAGGTCAAACTGGTCAGCAATTATTAATTGGTGCTTACCAAGCATTAGAGCGACAAGTTGCCTTAGGAAATGTAACTATGTATGCTCGTCACGAGATGTTAGATGTTGTAAAGATTGATGGTAAAGCAAAAGGAATTATTGCTCGTAATTTAATAACTGGAGAATTAGAAAAACATTTTGGATACGCAGTATTATTGTGTACTGGTGGATATGGTAACGTGTTTTATTTATCAACCAATGCCATGGGTTCAAACGTATCGGCCACCTGGAAAGCGCATAAGCAAGGTGCTTATTTTGCAAATCCATGTTTCACACAAATTCACCCTACTTGTATTCCAGTATCTGGTGATCATCAGTCTAAATTAACATTAATGTCTGAGTCACTAAGAAATGACGGTCGTATTTGGGTACCAAAAGCAAAAGGCGATACACGTAAACCAAATGAAATTCCTGAAGAAGAAAGAGATTATTATTTAGAGCGTCGTTATCCAGCATTCGGAAACTTAGTGCCTCGTGACGTTGCGTCACGTGCTGCAAAAGAAAGATGTGATGCAGGATACGGTGTAGGTACTTCAAAGCAAGCGGTATATTTAGATTATGCAGCTGCTATTGAAAGATATGGTAAGATTGAAGCAAGCAAACAAGGTTTACACAATGCAAGCAAGGAAGAAATTATCGTAATGGGTAAGGAAGTAGTGAAAGAAAAATACGGTAATTTATTTGATATGTACTCAAAAATCACAGGCGAAAATCCTTACGAAGTTCCAATGCGTATTTACCCAGCGGTACACTACACCATGGGTGGGTTATGGGTAGATTATGAATTACAAACTAATGTTCCAGGCTTATACGCATTAGGGGAAGCTAATTTTAGCGATCACGGAGCTAACCGATTAGGGGCAAGTGCCTTGATGCAAGGTTTAGCAGATGGATACTTTGTAATACCATACACATTAGGTAACAATTTAGCGGATGAAATTTACAACGCTCCTATACCAACTTCACACCCTGCATTTGAAGCTGCAGAAAAAGAAGTTGCAGAACGTATTGCTACTTTAAAAAATATTAATGGTAAACAATCTGTAGAAAGCTTCCATAAGCGTTTAGGTAAAATTATCTGGAATGAATGTGGAATGTCAAGAAACGAAGCAGGTTTGAAAAAAGCGATTGCTGATATTCAAGCATTGAAAAAAGAATTCTGGAGTGATGTAAGAATCCCAGGAGAAATTAACGAATACAATCCTGAATTAGATAAAGCAAATCGTGTTGCAGACTTTATTGAATTAGGTGAATTAATGTGTGTAGATGCATTGAATAGAAACGAAAGTTGTGGAGGTCACTTTAGAGAAGAATATCAAACACCAGATGGTGAGGCATTAAGAGATGACGAAAACTATATGTACGTTGCTGCATGGGAAACAACCGGTGAACATCAATGGCAGCTTCATAAAGAAGAATTAAAGTATGAAGTGATCAAACCTTCTCAACGTAACTACAAATAATCTTAACCAATTTAACTACCCGTTTAACTTAATAATATGGCACATAATCACATGAATTTAAAATTGAAAGTTTGGCGTCAAAAAAACGCAAACGCTTCTGGTGCTTTTGTAAAATATGATGTAAATGATATCTCTGATGAAATGTCTTTTTTAGAGATGTTAGATGTTTTGAATGAAAAATTAATTACCACTGGCGAAGAACCAATTGCATTTGACCATGATTGTCGTGAAGGTATTTGTGGCATGTGTTCATTGTATATTGATGGAAAGCCACACGGTCCTTGGCAAGCAAACACTACTTGTCAATTACACATGCGTGCATTTAAAGATGGCGATACCATTACGATTGAACCATGGAGATCCAATGCCTTCCCTATTGTTAAAGACTTGACCGTAGACAGAGGTGCATTTGACAGAATCATTCAAGCTGGTGGATATGTTAGTGTAAACACTGGTAATGCAGTAGACGGAAATAGTTTACCAATTAACAAAGATGATGCAGACGCTTCATTTGCAGCAGCCATGTGTATTGGCTGTGGCGCTTGTGTTGCAGCTTGTAAAAATAGTTCTGCAATGTTGTTCTTAAGTGCGAAAGTTTCACACTTGGCTCAATTACCACAAGGTGAGCCAGAAAGAAAATCACGTGTATTAAATATGGTAGCTCAAATGGATAAAGAAGGATTCGGATCTTGTACCAACACTGGGGCTTGTGAAGCAGCTTGTCCAAAAGAAATTTCTATTGCAAATATTGCTCGTTTAAATAAAGAGTATTTAAGAGCAGGTTTAACACAAGAATAGTGTCCAACACTTTTTTTCAGTTTAAACAATTTATCGTGCATCAGGAACATACCGCCATGAAGGTATGTACTGATGCATGTTTATTTGGAGCTTGGGTAGCAGAGGATGTTGATATTTTAAAAGCTAATAATATTTTAGATATAGGTACGGGCACTGGGTTATTGAGTTTAATAGTAGCACAAGCAAAATTTCCGATTCCTGAAATAATGGATACAAAAACAGGAATGAAGGAAAATGGAAATAGTGCAAAAATTATAGCAGTAGAAATTGAATTAGATGCTGCAAAAGAAGCAAAATCAAATTTTGAAGCAAGCCCTTGGAAAGAAAAAATTATAATAGAAAATAAATCCATTCAATGCTTTAATAATACAGAAAATTCATTGGACAATTTATTTGATTGCATCATTTCCAACCCACCATTTTTTGAAGGTGATTTGCAATCACCCAATGCCAATAAAAATATTGCATTACATAGTACTGCCCTACCATGGCCGGAATTAATAATTCATGTTGATAGATTATTAAAAGAAGATGGACATTTCTATGTTTTAATCCCCGCCATACGCGCTTATACAATGCAAAAATTGGTTGCTGAAAAAGGAATTGAACTGGTAGAGGAAGTGGTGGTTTTTAATGCTTCAAAACAAAAGCCATTTAGAGTTTTGCAAAAGTTTAAAAAAACACGCGTACCTATCAAACAAATTAAGCGTAGTAATTTTATTATTAAGGATAATGAAAATAATTATACCGAAGCTTTTATACACTTACTCAAGCCCTACTATTTGCATTTATAAAGTTTCAAAATTTTTTATTGATTCGCATAATCAAATAGGTAAGCATAATGTTCTGTAATTTTTCCTTTATCCAAAATAGTTGCTTTTTTAATGATATCATTCCCTGCACTAATTAAATCGGGCAATACATATTTAATTAATTGTTCTCCAAAAAACCTGCTAGCATCTCTTGGCAATTCATTAGGTAGATTACCAACTGCCATCACATCAATACTACTATGAAAATAAGGGGCTGTTTTTTCGCAGGTATTAATATCCACTCCATAAACGGGTTCATCGGCAGTAGCGTCTCCTAAATTAATAGGAACACTACCATTTTTGTCATCTGTGATATCGGCAATGGTAGTTAATGCAAAATCATCCTCTTTTAAATCGTCCATAGTAAATAATGGCGGGATTCCTTTTTCCCAATACACCCCATTCATTAAAATATTAGTTTGCTTTAAATATTTATTATATAGACATTTAAATTGTTCAGGTTGCTCGTGAAATAATGTTCTATCATATTTTTCTGTTTCTTTATGCGCATATAAATCACTTCCTTTTAAATGTACATAAACAGGATAGGCATATTTTCTTTTATTATAATCTTCTGGCTCAACTTGCTGAACGTCTAATAAATTCATAATTTCTAAAATACCATGCGCTACTCTTCCGGAACCTGTAACCGCTATTTTAATATTGGGTAATTTTAATCCGAAATAAGTATGCACTAATTCCATATAATCCTTCACCTCTCTCACCCTGCCCAAATGAAATGCTTTCGTACGATTCCCATAAGCCATTATTCCATTATGCGCTCCAACTAATCCTGCAAAAAATCCAAATCCAATAAGTCTCTGTCCA
>CAIQQR010000059.1 GCA_903874055.1 uncultured Bacteroidota bacterium
ACCAAATGGGTGATTCAAGATCCAAATCATTTTACCACATTTGCTTTTGTGTCTTTAATGGAAGATGGGGAAAGAGATTTTTATTTTAATCGTGGAGCGGATGGACAATTAAGTAGCAACGACTTAGCTGCATTGCAAATAAAGGATTATAGCATTATACATTTTGGATCTGCTACAGGATTCTTGCCAGGGCCATTGCAATTAGCATACACCAATTTATTAGCGAAGGCAAAAGAAAACAATGCCATTATCAGCTTTGACCCAAACTATCGTCATTTACTATTTCAAAATAATACACAAAGTTTTATTGATCAGTCTTGGCCCTTTATTGAACAATGTAGTTTCTTTAAATTAAGTGATGAAGAAGCATTGTTAATTACGGGCTGCGATACCGTACAACATGCCGCTGCAGCTTTAAGGAAAAAGTCAAATGGCGTATTTGCCATTACGCTTGGCAAGGAAGGTACTTTATTGTCGGTGGGAGATCATTTAGAAATGATTGGAAGTATTGCCATTACTCCAGTAGATGCAACGGGTGCTGGTGATGCATTTGTAGGTGCTGTGTTATTTCAGTTAATCAATTATACACCCGCTCAATTACAAGCTATTGAATTGGTGGAATGGAAAAAAATAATTGCTAACGCAAACAAAGCAGGTGCTCGCACTTGTGAATATATGGGTGCAATGGAAGCATTCAAACATTTAAATAACTCAATTTTTAATTAAATAAATATATAGCGCACTGTGAACTCATCTGCCTTACACGCTTTTGGAAAAGAACTTTTGAAAGCAAAAAATATAGATTTAGAGAAAAAGGACAAAGCATTCGCCGAAAGATTTTTACTTCATATATCAGCCATTGAATCATTATTTAATGAAATTTATGGTGGACATCCTAAACGCAATGAAAGTTTCGATGCCCTATTAAATTCCATTATTGATTGTTATTTGCAAAGGCCTGTTACCTTCTTAAAAAAAGATGATGCGAAAGAAAAACTAGGAAATTGGTTTTTAAGTAACCAAATTACTGGCATGAGTTTGTATGTGGATCGATTTGCTGGTAGCCTGCAAGGGCTTGCCGAAAAATTAAATTATTTTGAGGAGTTAGGGGTGAATTTCCTACACCTCATGCCCGTATTTGAAAGTCCCGAAGGAGAAAGTGATGGAGGATATGCAGTCTCCAATTTTAGAAAAGTAGCTGCACGCTTTGGTACCAATGAAGACTTAAATGCACTAATTGGAAAAATGAATGCGCGTAATATGTACCTGATGTTAGATATTGTTTTAAACCATACCTCACATCATCATGAATGGGCGCAAAAAGCAAAAGCTGGTGACCCTTATTATCAGGACTTCTTTTATTTTTACGACAATCGAGACATCCCAAATCAATTAGACCAAACCATGCCGGAAATTTTTCCGGAATCTTCTCCCGGTAGCTTTACATATATTCAAGAATGCAATAAATGGGTAATGACCGTTTTTCATCATTACCAATGGGATTTGAATTATAGCAATCCCAATGTGCTCGTGGCCATGCTCGAAAATGTATTACACTATGCCAATTTAGGAGTAGACATTTTACGCATTGATGCCCCTGCATTTATTTGGAAACAATTAGGCACTACTTGTCAAAACCTACCTCAAGCGCATACTTTATTGCGCTTGATAAAACAATGTGTACAAATAGCAAGCCCAGGAATGGCATTATTGGGCGAAGCCATTGTTGCCCCCAATGAAATCATAAAATATTTTGGCACCGACAACTATGTGGCTAAAGAATGTGATGTAGCCTACAATGCTACTCAGATGGCATTGCAGTGGGATGCCATTGCAACTGGTGATACAAGAGTAATGTTGGCCGCACAGCATCCTATTTTACAAAAACCATATGGATGTACTTGGATATCCTACACAAGATGTCATGATGATATTGGTTTGGGATATGATGATTATATGATTGAACGTGTTGGATTTAATCCTTATCATCATCGCACTTATTTAAAAAACTTTTTTGCAGGATGGCATGAAGGATCGGTTGCTGCAGGCGCTTTATTTTCAGTAAATCCCAAAACGGGAGATGCTCGTATTAGTGGATCATTGGCATCATTATGTGGATTGGAAAAAGCTGTAGAATGGAATAATGAAACTGAAATTGAATTTGCATTACGAAAAATAATTTTAATGCAAGCACAAAGTATGTTTATGGGCGGCATCCCCATGTTATTTTATGGCGATGAATTAGCTTACACCAATGACTACAGCTATTTGCAAGATCCTGGTAAAAGTTATGACAACAGATGGATGCACCGTCCTATTATGAAATGGGAGAAGAATGAGCAAAGAAAGAAGACGGGTAGTTTTGAAAATAGAATATTCAGCGAAACACAAAAATTAATTGCTACGCGTAAGGCATTAGACGTTATTAGTGATACTAAAAATGTTACTTGGATGACGCCTCACAATATTCATGTGGCAGGATTTGTTCGCTCCAATGAAAACCGAAAATTATATTGTTTATTTAATTACAAACACACTGCCTCCTTTGTAACATGGTACGCTTTTAAGGAACATGGAGAACGTCCATCTGTATTACATGATCATTGGTCAGGCATCAATCATAAAGTAGGCAATGACAATGAATATTTTGTACTTCCGCCATATAGTTTTGCTATTTTAGAATCAGTGAAAGAATAGAGCGTTAATGATGGCTTTCTATAACCAAAAATAACAAGGGGTGCCTGCTTATCCTTAATATTATTAATTAGGCTTGGATGCTTTAACTTTGTTCTTATTCATCAAGCCTAATTCTATATATGAAACATTTTATAACCATTGCATCCATTTTTGCATTTTCATTTTCTGCAAAAGCACAAGTAAGCGGCAAACATATGGGATCTACCGGCGTTGGTGGTGATTTATCTATACAAAATAGTGATGGCAAAATGATTCCAATTGGTGCACAAGCAGACACAAAGGGCTCGCCATTATTTTTAGAACAATGGGTAAATGGAACAGTGAATTTGAAGAACGGAAGCAAGTTTAATGATTCCGCTTTGAACTATTCTTTGTACGAAGACAAATTGTATTTCAAAAGAGACAATCAATTTTTTATAGTAGCAGGGATTATTAATGACTTTTACCTTGCATCAGCAGAAGATAATAAAGCACAAAACCTTTATCATTTTGTAAGTGGCTATCCAGCAAGTGCTGCCACGAATGAAAATACTTTTTTTCAACTTCTTTGTGATGGCAGTCGTTATCAATTACTAAAATGGCAGCACAAGAAAATAAGAGAAGTATACAATTATGGTGGCATTAATGAATCGGAATATGTAAATCAAGAAGCTTACTATGTGTTTCAAAAATCAACACATAAATTATATAGCATTGCCGCTAACAAAGCAAATGCACTTCAAATAAAAAATACGCTTTCCATAGACGAATCTATTTGGAAAGCGTATTTAGAAAATCATGCTGCTCATTCAAAAGGAGAAAGCGCAATGATTGAATTTATGGGTGCCTTAAATAATTTATAGTATTAAATTACTAGAATTTATAACCCATACCAATGCTAATGCTATAATCAGCGAAAGCAGCATCACCTCTTGAGAATACACCTGTATCATTTGTTTTTAATACATCTGGATAGCTTTGTGGACGCTCTCTTCTTACTGCAATTGGAGTATATAAGTAGAAATTCAATTTCTTATAGCTATAATTTGCACCCGGCTCAATCGCTAACACATTACCTGGTCTTCTAAAACCTGTATTGTCTCCAATTAAATCCGAAGCAGGAATACATTCATATCTCGCTCCTAATGATAAAGTAAGCGCATTTTTTGTCCAGTTAGTACCGGCTCTTAATAAATATTGATCAGGTACACTCATAACATCCGAAGTATACTTAATTGCAGATGCTGCAGCCACACCACCTCGAGCAGTGCTTACTCCATTATTTCCTTTTGGATTAATTAAATAATAGGCGTTGCTATATAAGCTCCAAGTATTATTGATGGCTCTGAAACCATTTAATTCAAGTGTTACACCTAAACCACCATCTCCTGGTTGGATAGATTGATCCACTGGTCCAACTCTTGTTGCAGTTAATGAAGTATGGAATACATCTGTTGCTTTGTAATTACCAGTTGGTAATTTAATTCCGATACCTCCTAATAAATTTCCTTTGTTTCCAGCTTTTGGTGCAATCAACCATTTGTATGCTGAAATTCTGACATCCCCAATGCCCTGTGAATAGGTTGAATATCTAGGGCTTCCTTTTACACTGCTGATATGCTCGTATAATGAAGAGCGTTCATTGTAAACTAAGGGCAAATCAATACCAATACTCCATTTTTCATTTAATTTTCGCACCAAAGATAAGTCAACCGTACGGCTAAAATTACGCACATCTGTTCCGTCAGCAACTCTTTGCGTGTTTTCAGTAGTCCCGCTATAATGTTTATAGGATTTAAAATAACGACCGCTAATATTAAAATCCCATTTTGGATCTTCCACTTTTTTTGCACTACTATCATGCATCATATCATGCATTGAATGCTCCATGGTGTTTAATCCACCTACTGTTCGGATTGCGACACAACCTTGTGCATTTGTTCGCGAATAAAAAGCCATTACAATTAATAAGGATAAAATATATTTTTTCATTTGTGTGTTTGTTTGAGATTGATGTTTTGATTTGTCAGGTCTGGTTATTTTTTCATTTTTAAATGATCTACTACCCAGCTGCCTACTTTTTTTCCTTGCTCGGTACTTACGATACAAGAGTTGTGAAAGTGCAAACCGCCGTAGAATCTTGCCCAGTTATTTTCTTCCGCTGCTGCTCTGAATGATTTAAAGCTTCTATTAGCAATGCCGAATTCCAATTCAGTTGAATCAGTATATGCAAAATTATCGCCATAAACGCTTGTTAACACTTCGGCTGCAGAAGAGGAAATTGTGGAGTGACCGCATGTATATTCTGGGAATGCTGGAGTTTGTAATAAAGGCCTCCAGTTCATGTCAAAGTACTTATTAATTACTGTTTCAGGGCGTACCGTGTTGTATGCATACTTTGCATCCCAACAATGGATGAAGGCATCAAATAAAGCAATGCCCGTTTTAGCATACGCATAAGTGGCAGTTTCAAAATCGGCTTTTGCTGTTTTATTGGCAATACCTACTACACTCATCCAGTGACCTGGAGGAGAGAATTTTTTTGAACTGAACATAATATGCCCGCTCACATTCACTTTAAAAGGATTGTCATCCCAAAAATTAGCAATATGCTTTTGTTCGTCTGTTAAACTATCCACTGCATTTTTAACCATCATTACATTTTTATAGTATTCACTATTTTTATCTGTAACATTAAATACAGGTGGTGCTTTTGGACGGAATTGACTTGCACTATCCAATACCATGGTTCTAATTTCCTTCCAGTGTGGTTCTGCTGCTTGAGCATACATAGGGGGTGTTGGAACCCATCGGCCAGGTATTTCCTTTACAGTATATTTTTCAGCACTTCTTGTTTGTGCATAGTTGTCTTTTTTACTCCAAGCGATAATCGCTGCACCTACTTTTTTAGCATACCCTTCCGAAGCTTCAATCATTGAATTTGACATGCCATGTGTTTTTACCAATTGGTGTAAACTATCGGTATACTCTTTTAAGCTTCCTTCAGGAAAAGTAACTGCTTCGCCTACCATGCAATACGCAACTAAGGATGCATAAGGAAAATCAATATTAGCAGTATCTTGCGGTTTTGGCAATGGACTCAATCCTTTTAACTGGCCAGCCAAACTTTGGTATTTAGCTGGATTGCCAGCAGCGGTTACTTCATATCCTGCAATGGAAGCATACGCATAATTGCGAGAAGCAATTATGGGGCTAAAATTGTTGCCCATCACTACCTGGTTTAATTCGTGCACAGTGCTTGCGTATAAATCAGGATTATGTGTGATTTGCTTATAATCACTTTTAGAATTGCATGCTATGAAGCCTAATGCGATGAACGCAATAGAAAAAATATTTTTCATTTTCAATTTTTGAAACGGTAAGAGTTCAATGCTATTTTAATATAAAAATAGACACTAGCGCAAATTGCACTATACAATGCTACCAATATTACTGGTAGGCTTGCTTAATAAACTAAGCAATATTTTTTGGTGGGGGCACTTGTATTGGTAAACAAATGCTTAATAAACGCTCATCAAAATGGGGACCAATTACCATTTTACGAGGAATAATTTTTGCAATTGACCATTTATTTTGTTGGTCAATATAGTCGAAGTTGATCACTTTTACGGCAGACTTATTTACTGGTACTGATTTTTTCTCCATTAATTTTTGGTCAAAATCAGAAGCTAATTTATCAAAGCTTTCTTTTGCATTTTTAATATGCAATCTATCTTGGTTGGGTAAAATTCTTATTTCTAAACTATCATTGTAAACCCTTCTTTCAACATATTGATATACGACACCGTTAATTTCCATCTCACCATCTAATCTTTCAAATTTTGGGCTATTGGAATAGTAAGGTAAATTAATTGGAGTTTTCACAGAAACCAATTCAGACTCGTTATAATTATTTTCATTAATCAAGCTAATTAAATGTGCCGAAGCTTTTTGATCAAAATAATTGGATACGATACGATAGCCGAATCCGTTAAACAGCATAATGCCCAATAATAATATGGCGATAATCTTTTTCAAGCAGCCTAAAATTACAAAAAAATATTGTATTGTGTAATTTTTTACTCCCAAAAGCCCTGAAAAAGGATAAAATTCGACTTAGAATTTATTAAATTTGAGGCACTAACTTTAAAGCCATTATGAAATACTTAAAAATTACTGCAAGCATTTTAGCAATTGCTTTTATTTATTTTTTTTACTTGTATATCCCCAACAAAATCGTTTTTGCAGGCACTGACTATTTGCCTAAATCAAAGGATAGTACTAAAAGGGGTATTTTAGAAATTCAGTATTGGGATAAGTGGATGCCTTATAAAAAGATAGATGGACATTCATTTGTATTTGAGGAAGGAAAAATGGAAGTTGGGGATGCATTTTTATCAAGTGCCAAATGTAAATATTCAATCGATGATGTGTATGTGCCTGTAATATTTACTGCAGTGGATGCAGGTAGCGATAGTAGCTTATTTAGATACGAGTGCAATATGTATAACCGTTATTTTTCTCCTATCAAAAGAATGCATAATTATTTGATTGCTAAAAAAATAGAGCAGCAATTAATCCCTATTATGGCTGCTGCTAAAAAATATTATAGCGAACCTGCAGTTAAAGATACTGTTGCCAAAAAATAATCGAAATAAGTTTAGTCGATTTTATTTTACCTCAGTGACAACAATGATTATGGCTTATTAATACTTATAACCCTTACGCTATCTGCATTTTTAGCTAAGATAAAGTGCTGGTTATTATTAATGTGTATTGGCATAATTTTTCTCACCTGCCCTTTTACCACTAAACCATTGAAAGTAGTAGGCTCAAATTGTCCTTTGCCCTTATTCAATAAAATAGTACCGTAATCGGCATCGTATCTTCCCATTTGAATATTGTTGTCATAAAAATTACCCATCATTATTACATCGGGTAAGCCATCTCCATTGGCATCACAAATGGCAGCAGTTTTGTAGGAAGTGATTTGTGCTTGCCATGGTAATATAATAGGACTGAAATTTCCTTTGCCATCATTAATGAACACCGTGTTCGCAAAATCATACGCTTCATATATGGTAGATGATTTTAATTTAGCTGCGGAAAAAATATCTTCAATTTTAGCCTTTGCAAAATCCTCCGCATATAAAAATTTCTTTTTTATTAAAGGGATTTGTCTTTGAATTTCATCTTTGTTGGCGAATGGGATTTCTTTTCCTTGTACATAATAACTTACTATTTGCTCATTGGTCCCATTGTCATCAAAATCATTGTAGTACATCCTTATAGGCTGTTCTTTACTAGCTTTTAGTCTTGAGTTAAGTCCTAAATTTCCTGCAATTAAATCCAAGTCGCCATCTCCATCCACATCCACAGCAATCGTAAAATTCCACCAACCCGGCAAGTTGGTTACATATCCTTTAGACCAACCATTTTGTTTCGTATACAAAATATCAATACCACCCCATTGATGTGTTAAGATAATTTCTTTTACTCCATCTCCATTTATATCTGCTTGTTGTGCATTCGTAATCATGCCAATTTTTTGTAAAAATGGGGCCACTTTTTCAGTAACATCTTTGAAGTGACCATCGCCAGTATTGTATAAAACATAGGAATCTGCTGGATACCCATATTGCATGGAAACCGTTTTACTCGAAATGAATAAATCAGGACTGCCGTCATTATTAAAATCACTAACAATAATGGAAGATGCTTGATTGAAAACAGGAATAGCATCTTGCAATCTTTTTAAGTTTCCTTTACCATCATTTAGATACACTCTTGATTGCATGAACGGGTCCTTGCCGTAATATTCATTGCCTCCAGTTCCTACAATCAAATCAATATGACCGTCTTTATTTACATCCACCCAAACTGCATCCACATCCTCATAATTGCTATCTAGGGATAATGCAGGTTGCGGAAGGTTTATAAACTTCCCATTTTTTTCTTGAATATAAACTGCACTTTTTCCACCTCTACCTGAACCAATATAAAAGTCTTCTAAACCATCATGATTGATATCCGCGACCGCCAATGCTGGACCTTCCGTAGAATTCATTTGTGGTATTAATTGTTCCCTATTAAACTCTTGAAACACATTTTCTTGATGAAGGTATTTAATGCCGGTGCTTTCCGTAATATCAGTGACTGAATATCCTTTCACTGGCCAATGCTTATTAATTAAATCATAATTAAAAGCAGGTAACCCTTTCTGGTATTTATATTTTAAAGTTTGATTTCTTTTGCTATTTAAATCAATGCGCTCAAAACTATTATCTGGCCAAATTAAAAATGCAGAATCCACTTTTGTATTTTTCAATCCAATTAACATAGGCACTTCCATGCTTGAAAGGAATCCTTTAACTGGGTATTTTTCATAAGTTCTTAACTGATTGTTTGCGAACAGAACAATTTTAGCACCAATTGCATTTATATTTTTTTCAGCTCCTTTTAATGTTACAGCAACATACTTATTTGAAGTATCTTGATTGACCTTATTTTCGTAGATGAAGGACTTATCGTTAACATTGTTTACGACTAAATCCAAGTCGCCGTCATTATCAAAGTCGGCATAGGCTGCTCCATTTGAATAAGAATTAGGATTGTTGAGAATTCCTTTTTCTTTATCTGTAAAAGTCATGTTGCCATTATTCAAAAAGAATTGATTCGGAATTTTAATTTCAGGAAAACGATCAATTAAGGCCATATCCTTCTCGCCCATTTTATTATCCCTAATCTTTTCTTGTATTTCTTGATTGGATACGTAGTTCACATAATCCATATCATTCATTCGCTTTGGAATACCGTTGGCAATGAAAATATCTTTATACCCATCGTTATCAAAATCCAACATTAAGGTAGACCATGACCAATCGGTTGCAAAAATACCTGCATACATACCCACTTCACTAAAATGTCCATTGCGACGATTCCATTGTAAATTATTTCTTGTCACTTGCACTCCATACCCAACTCCAATTTTCATTTTATAGGTATCATAATCGTCCTCGCCCAATGATCTTTTTAAAATATAAGGATCCTTAGGTAGCATATCCATTGAAATAATTTCAGGATAACCATCATTGTTTAAATCTCCTGCGTCCACTCCCATTGAATACTGGCTTGTATGCATCATTCTTTGCTCCTGCTCTTCGGAGAAAGTGCCGTTTTTTTGATTGATGTATAAATAATCATTTTCATGAAAGTCGTTCCCTACATATATATCAGGATACCCATCATTATTAATATCACTTATCACCACCCCTAAGCCATAACTAATTTTACTGCTATTAATTTTTGAAAACTTAGTAACATCTTCAAATTTTCCATTATTATTTTTAAAAATTCTATCTCCTGAAACCACATCATAAGTACCTAAGAAGTTTTTTCTTGGTGCGAAAGTCCCATTTTGATGCACCGAATGATTTAATAAAAAAACATCCAAATCACCATCTCCATCAATATCAAAAAACGCAGCTTGTGTGCTAAATCCAGAAAAATCCAATCCATAGGCAGCAGCTTCCTCCTTGTAATAAGGCACTCCATTTTTTATGCCTTGACAAATTAATAACTGATTTTTACTTTTGAATTTTTCAAAATTTCCCAAACGGCATATATAAATATCCAACAATCCGTCATTGTTAATATCCACTACAGAAACCCCAGTATTCCATGCGGAGTCCTGTGGAATTAGAGCGGCTTTTGTTACATTTTCAAAATGCAATCCCCCTTTGTTTAAGTACAATTGATTCTCTCCTTCGTTTGATGCAAAAAATATATCAATCTTACCATCATTGTTAAAATCGCCTGTTCCTACACCCGCGCCATTGTAATAATACATGTAATGAAACATGTTAAAATCAGCTGTAGGCTTTAATTTGTTTTCAAATTGAATGCCTGTTTTAGTTGCATCAAGCATTTCAAATAAAGGCGATTCTATTTTATTAGAATTGCATTGCAGGGAAACAAACATAACAAGGCTTATCCATATGCATTGGTGAAATTTAGGAAAAATAGATAAGCTCTTTTTCATTAAAAATATATTAGACAAAGCCTGTTTAATTACAAAGGATAAAGTTAATAGTTTTGGTAGATTTTAAGGGAATTCGGCACTAAAGATTTATATGAAAAAAACAATGCCTTAGTGTATTTTTGCATCCAAATTAGCAAACTATGAAAAACCTTAAAATAGCAGCCAGCATAATCATTTTGGCAATTATTGGTTTCTTTTATATATATATTCCCAATACCATCAAAGTTTCCAGTTTTAAAGTAAGTAACGCTTACGAATTAACTGCTACTCGGCTATTGACCGACTCTAAATTATTGACCAAAAGTATGGGCGCGCATTACGACACTGTTAATCATAAAATAACAGTGAATGGAATCGAATTTACCATCCAACCTGCCTTGTCCAATTTAGTAGAAATTGATATCGCATCTAAACATATAAAAACAAAGAGCTTTATTGCTGCGAATGGTGTGACTAAGCAAACAACTGCGATTAACTGGTTTCTTGAAATTAATACTACCTTAAATCCAATACAAAGAGTAAGGGATTACCAGGAAGCGATAGTAATTAAAAATGCAATTAATGAAATTTTAAACCAAATGAGTGCATTTTTGGAAGCCCCTAAATATATTTATGGATTTGATATTAAAGAAGTGACTTTGAAAGACACTATATTAATCACCACTAAATTTGTAAGTAAGGGATTGCCTACCAATGATCAAATTTATACGCATGCAGATGCCTTAACAAAATACCTTACTAGTTTTAATAAGGTTGCCATTAACAACCCAATGGTAACCGTACTTGAAAATCCCACCAACGACTATACTATTATGGTAGGAATCTCTATTAATGGTGCTATTCCTGAAACAGATTTATACAGAATTAAAAGGATGCCTGTGAATGGAAAAATGTTTGTGACAGATGCTGTTGGAGGGCCTTATTCAATACAAGCTGCATACGCTGCTTTGAAAACCTTTTTATTAGACGCTAAAAGGCCATCCCCTGCTGTTCCATTTGAATTGCTGTTGAATAATCGAAAAATTATTACCGATAGCGCACAATGGAATACACGCATTTATTATCCTGTGATGTAACCTGTCTATTCTAGGCAAATATCAAGGAGTCACTCTATACAAAACTGGCGACAGATTGTTTTGCAGAAACAATACATGGTCTTTTTGTTGATACTTGATATTCTTAATGTCTCTCATCATGCCAATGAAATTTAATCCTGTTTTATCAGCGCTTAGAGGTGTAAAATTCCCTTTACCATCTCCTAACATAATTAATCCTTGGCTGGCATCAAGTCTGCCCAATTGTGGTTGGAAATAAAAATCATTGCCGCCCATTATTAAGTCGGGATTGCCATCTTTATTAATATCGAGACTCAAAATAGAATGTACACTTGAGAATTGGACCAATGGTGGCATTGTTTTGATTTCATATTGCCCACCGCCTTTATTAATTGCCACTATTGTTGAAACAAAATTTACCTCTTTTACCAATGCCTTGTTTATGGTTTCTTTATTGAATAAATCATTCACCGATTTTTGCGCATATTCATTATGATGTAATGCATTCTTTTTTAAAGAAGGAATTTGATCCTGCAAATCTCTTTTCATAAACACAGGCACATCCTTGTTATCATAAGTCTTAGTCATTATTTTATCGACACTCCCATTTCCATCAAAATCAGTGACGAATAATTTTAACGGGGCTGTTGCAGTTGGATGTAAATTAAAATTCTCCCCAATATTTCCTAAAATCAAATCGGGCATGCCATCTTTATTAATATCTACCGAGGCGACAGACGACCACCAACCCTTTAATTGATTTAGGTTTGACTTTATTTCTTCCAAGCCTCCATTTTTAAAAGTATAAATGTGCGGGCTCATCCATTCACCTACCACAATCAAAGCGGGCTGATTACCTTTCCCTAAATTGGTAATGCTTGCAGCACGCACCATGCCTACTTCATCCAAGCCAGCAAGTTTATTTTTTGGCACATCCACAAAATGCCCTTTTCCATCGTTTAAATATAGATGTGACTTAGGATTCAAGCCATATAATTTAGTCACACATGAAGCCCCAGTAAATAAATCTAAATCTCCGTCCTTGTCAAAATCATACCAAACAACAGCGCCTATATTGTCTTGATTTAACGGAAATGCTGAAGTGGATATTTTGAAATTTCCTTTGCCATCATTTATAAATAATCTCAATTGCAATTCTCTAGATGCAATTGAAGCAGTGTTACCAGCAGGAGCAATAAATAAATCTAAATCTCCATCTCCGTCTACATCCACCAAACTTGTTTCACTGTCTTCAAAACTGGAAAATAATTTTAAATCTGTTATCTCCTTTTTTTGAAATCCATTTTTTGTTTGTAAATATAATTGGCCCACCTGTTCACTCGTTCCCCCTATAAATACATCCTCCAAACCATCTCCATTTACATCACCAACTGCCGCCTTTGGGCCAGCATGTGATAGCATTTCAGGGATGCCTCTTTCAGCATAAAAGTCGGTATAATCAGGTTGTTTATGTTTATCAAAAACAACCGGCTGCTTTGTCAATAATGGCTTTGTTATATTTTTAGTTTCAATTATTTTAGCATTTTTTAAAGCCTTTTCATTTTTGGATGGTTGCTTGATGGTATTGACAGCATCTATTTTTATTGGGATATTTATTTTTTCGGAAGTATTGTTAGGCCAATACACTTTTAAAGAATCGATCTTTGTATTTTTTCCCAATCCCATTATTATTTTATAATCAACAGATGACTGAAAGCCCCTACTTGGCATTAACTCACGACTAATGGTTTGATCGCCTACATAAGCAACCAATTTTGTACCAATAGCAAAGGAATTATTGTCAGTACCTAAAATTTTAAACGCGACATAGTGATTTAATTTTTTCTCAACAGATAAATTTTTATAAATCAATGCAGGCTCATTCACATTATTAATAACTAAATCCAAATCACCATCATTATCTAAATCGGCATAAGCTGCTCCATTTGAAAAAGAATTTTGAGTAAAGCCCCAATCATTGGATTTATCTTCAAATTTTAAATTACCTCCATTGCGAAACATTTTATTCGGCACGGCGATAGAAGGAATTTTGCTTACCAAATCGGTTAAATTTTTTCTACCCGACTGGATCATTTTTTCTTTGATTTCATTGGCATCAAAATCTAAAAAATCCTGATTGGTTAAATCGCGATAAATTCCATTACAAATGTATATATCATTATAGCCGTCATTGTCAGCGTCAAACATTAATGCACCCCAACTCCACTCGGATGCATTGACACCACTATAATTAGCAATGTCTATGAATTTGTTATGTTTTGTATTGAGCTGTAAAGTGTTTTGTAAAAATTGATGGTGAAAGTCATTACGCTCTTTTAATCGATATTGATCAATATCATCAAAGCTCAAAGTAGTTTTCAAACGATAATCATCCGCGGGAAGCATATCAGTAGTGAAAATATCAGGATACCCATCATTATTGATATCTCCAATATCTGCACCCATGGAGGCAAAACTTGTATGTGATAATAAAGTATCCAATTGATCTTTAAATGTTCCATTTTTTTGATTGATATATAAATAGTCTCTTTCAAAAAAATCATTGGAGACATAAATATCTGGATAATGGTCACCATTAATATCCCCAATGGAAATACCCAAACCAAAGCTCATTAAAGTACCATGTATACCTGCCTGTTTAGTGACTTCAACAAAATGTCCATTGTCATTTCTAAATAAATGATCCCCTCCGCCCTTCATATTTTCAGGTACTTTCCAATCCTTTGCAAGCAAGTCTCTTTGTTTTGGATAACCTAAACTATTCACCGGAATAGGACTGTTATTAATCATGAAGCAATCTAAATCCCCATCCATGTCGTAATCAAAAAAAGTAGCTTGGGTAGTGTAGCCCGTATTTGCTAAACCATATTCAGCCGCTTTATCAGTGAAAGTAAGGTCATGATTATTGATGAACAATTGATTGGCTCTTGTCTTTTCATCATCCATGCTTCCTGCATTTGAAACATAAATATCTAACCAACCATCATTATTAATATCAACCAATACTACGCCGGTACTAAATTGTTTTTTGTCAACAAATCCAGCCTTAGCTGAAATATCTTCAAATTTAAAATTACCCTTATTTAAATATAATTTATTGGCACCCTGGTTCGCAGTAAAAAATATATCTGGTAAACCATCGTTGTTTAAATCACCTACAGCAACGCCTCCACCATTATAAAAATTTCTATAATTTAAAATATTGATGGTGTCGTTATCAACTACTTTATTATTAAAGTCAATGCCTGTATTATTTACTAATTCAAATAATGTATCCTGTTGTTTTTGTGTAGTACAGGCAAACATCAACAAGCATCCCACTATTGCCAGGTATTTACATTTTATTTTAACAGCATAAATATAGTTCATGAGGGAATTTTAAATTAATTGGGTTGAAATAAAACAGGGTACTCATTATTTTGCAAAAACAAGAATTGATACTTTCCTTGTCTATTTATTTTTTTTATATCTCTCATTTGACCCTTTAATAATATCCCAGATTTAGTTGGATCAAGCACTTCAAATTGCCCATTTTGTTTTTGCAATAAAACATCTACAAAACTAGCATCCAGCCTTTCGTATTGTGGTTGGTAATCAAAATGATTTCCTCCCAAAACAAGATCCAATTTGCCATCATTATTCAGATCCGCTACTTCAATGGCATTGATGCTACTCATTTGCGTCATAGCAGGTAATTTAACTACCTCAAATTGACCGCCTCCTTTATTAATGGCAATGATTGAACTAGCATAATCTAATGTTTTAATAATCGACGCCTTGATATCTTCGGCCTGGAATATTTCCTGTATTGATTTGTTAGCGTACTGTATGTGTTTTAAATTATTTTTTTTGATAGCAGGAACCATCTCTTCCAATTCCCTTTTCACCACAACGGGTTTATCCTTGCCATCAACTGTATAAGTAACTACTTTATCTTTTATACCATTCTTGTCAAAATCATTTACGAATAATTTTACAGGGCTTTCTTTTGATGGTTGTAAGTAAAAATTTTCACCCACATTGCCAATGATTAAATCCATTTTCCCATCATGGTTTATGTCAGCTACTTGCAAGGTTTGCCACCAACCATTTAAATCATTTAAGTTTGATTTTAATTCAACCAACTTTTCATTTTGGAATTTAAAAATATGTGGCGCCATCCACTCACCAACTACCACTAACTCCATTTGATTGTCTCCATCTATATCTACCCAATTAGCTCCTGTCAACATGCCAATGGTCGCTAAATCTGGTGCTTTGTTTGCAGTAACATCAGTAAAATGACCCTTACCATCATTTTGTAATAAAAAACTATTTGGATTCATTCCATATACATAAGGATAATTCCTGGATGCAATAAATAAGTCCACAAACCCATCATGGTTAAAATCATAAGGAGCAATAGCTGCTACATTCATAGAAGTATTGGGAAATGCATTAGCATCAATTGCAAAATTACCTTTGCCATCATTTTTGAATAATCTTAATTGTAGCTCTCTGGTATTAATTTCATTATTGTTACCACCTGGACCAATGATTAAATCTAAATCACCGTCTTTATCCACATCCACTAATTGCACTGCTACATCTTCAAAGCTTTTAAATGCATCGAATGCTGGTTGTGGCTTAATCGTAAACTTACCTGCTTTGTCTTGTAAATAAACTTGGCCAGGATGTTCAGGAGTACCCCCAATAAAAATATCTTCAATGCCATCACCATTCATATCTCCAATTGCGGCTTTGGGTCCCTCTTTCGAAAGCATTTCAGGCACACCTCTCTCTGCATAAAAATCAATCACTTCATTCTCTGTATGTTTTAAAAAATTAGATTCCACTTTTGTAAATAATGACTTACCTGCTTGCAAATTAATTCCTTCAAATTTTGGTCCCTGTGCTGGCTGGGTAATATTGTGGACTTTATTAATTGCAGGATTAATAATTGTTGAGACAATTCTATTTGGCCAAATAATGACCATAGAATCTACCTTTGTCGACTGCCCAATTCCTATAATTTGCTTGTAATCTACTGAAGATTGAAAACCTCTACTTGGAATCACTTCTTTAGTTAAAATTTCCTTGCCAATATGTAATTGAATTTTACTGCCTACTGCAAATGTATTTTTTCCTTCTCCTTTTAGTTGAATACCAAGATAATTATTATGATTAATCTCTCTTGAATTATTCTTGTAAATAAAACTTGGTTGATTCTCATTGTTAATTACCAAATCCAAATCACCATCATTGTCTAAGTCACCATAAGCTGCACCGTTAGAAAAACTAGTTTGACTCAACCCCCATTTGTTACCAATGTCTGTAAATTTTAAATTGTGTTCGTTTTTGTAAACTTTATTTGGGAGGGGTGTTTTAGGAATTTGTTTTAACACTTGATCTACTTCATCCTTACGACCCGTTAATATCATTTTTTGAATTACATCATTTGCAAAAAAGTTCATGAAGTCCAAGTCAGTTACATCATGATTTACACCATTGCAAGCTAGGATATCATTCCATCCATCATTGTCCATATCAAACATTAAGGCACCCCAACTCCAATCAGATGCTGATACGCCTGCATAATTTCCAATGTCTTTAAAATTACCTGATGGCCCATTTAATTGCAAACAATTTTTTACATAGTGATAATAAAAGCCTGCATTAATTTTTCGATTAAACATGTCAATATCATCAAATGCCCCAGTTGTTTTAATTCTAAAATCAGAAAGTGGCAACATGTCGGTAGTGAAAATATCACTATAGCCATCATTGTTTACATCTGCAATATCAGCCCCCATGGAAGAGAAGCTAGTGTGTTGCATTTTATCTTCTAATACATCTTTAAACTTCCCATTTTTTTGATTAATGTATAAATAATCACGTTCATAAGAATCATTCGCTACATACACATCAGGATAGCCATCATTATTAATATCACCTACCGAAACGCCCATGCCAAAACTTAATAAGGTTCCGTGAATGCCGGCATCCTGTGTTACTTCGGTGAAATGTCCATTGTCATTTCTAAATAAATGATCACCGCCTCCTTTTAAAAATTCCCCCACTGGCCATTTACTTTCTAATAAATCTCTTTTATTGGAGAACTCTAATTGATTTACTGGAATAGGACTATTGTTAATCATAAAACAATCTAAGTCGCCATCCATATCATAATCGAAAAAAGAAACCTGCGTAGTATACGCTTTAATGTCTAATCCATAAGCCTTTGCTGACTCGGTAAATGTTCCATCATGATTATTGATATAAAGCTTATTTAAGCGATTTCCAGTAGGCATATGGCCCGAAGCACAAACGTAAATATCTAACCAACCATCGGCGTTAATATCAGCCATAACAACGCCTGTATTCCATTTGTCATCTACAATAATACCTGCCTTAATTGAAATATCTTCAAATTGAAAATTGCCCTTATTTAAATACAGTTTATTAGCCCCGGTATTGGATGTCATAAACACATCTGCTAAACCGTCGTTATTAATGTCGCCAATAGCAACACCTCCTCCATTGTAAAAGTTTCTGAATAAAAAGCTATTTTCTTTTTTGCCATCCTCCACTTGATTTACAAAATTGATGCCTGTATTTTCCATCAATTCAAACAATGGTTTTTCCTTTTTCAAGTTACAACTTGAACAAAAAAATACTGCCCCAGAAAGAATGAATAAAAATATTTTGCGCATGATAACTAGTATAAAAAAAAGAAGAGGCCAATAAAATTGGCCTCTTCAAAATTAGATATTTAAATTGTATTTTTTACAACTAGTATCCAGGATTTTGCTTCAAGTTAGGGTTCGCAGCCAAAGATTGACTTGGGATTGGGAACACTAAATATTTAGCATCATCTGTTGGCTTATACTGCCATGGTTTCAAGAACACACCAAAACGAATTAAATCCGTTCTTCTTTGAGCTTCCCAATAGAACTCTCTACCTCTTTCAGCCAACAAAGTTGTTGGATCAACAGGATTAGAAGTGTTCACTAATGGCATAGAAGTTACTGTTGCAGCTTTTCTTGCAGTTCTTAATTGATTGATCAAAGTTAAAGCACCTGCGTTATCAGGAGTACCTGCACGCATTTTAGCTTCAGCAACCATTAATAACACATCCGCATAACGGAAGATTACTAAGTCGTTACCAGAAGGTCCACCGTAGGAAGAAGCGCCGTTAGAGAAGTCAGGAGTGTATTTTACAATACGGATACCTGTAACCTCTAAATTAGCACCAGTTTCTTTCATATCGTTAGCGATAGTTGGATCGAATGCTAAAGGAGCACCTTTTCTGTCTTTTTCAGCAACACCAGCTTCGTTATATTGTTGACCAATTAAGAAACCTGGTTTGATACCTGATTGTGGAGTAGACTTCCAGCTGAAACGACCACCAATACGGCTATCAACAGCTGTATCTGAGTATTTACCACTGATATCACCAGCCTTAAATTTAGTTACACCCACCATTGCAGTTGTAGCACCAAAGCTATTGTAGAAGTCTCCTAAAGTAGAGAAACCGTTCCAACCAGCGTTCGGGTTGTTTGGAGTGTAAGAATTGTAGTGTAAAGTTTTAGCCCAAGTACCATTAATACCACTATTGTTAGCACCAACACCTGTTGTATTTACATAAGTGAAGATGTTTTCTTTAGAAGCACCATTGTCAACATCAAAGTTGCTAAAGTACTCAGTAGCTAAGCTGTATTTACCAGCAGCAATGATTGAGTTACCAATAGAGATTACTTTTTGCATATCTGCATCTGCGAAAGTTGGAGCAGCTCTGTTAGCCCAAGCACCTTTGTTCAAATAACATTTCATTAATAAAACATTACCTGAAGTTTGGTTTGCTTGATCAGGACCAGAAGTTGCTGGCAATGCAGAAATAATTGCATTTAATTCAGAGATGATGAAATCAGCACCTGCAGCACCTGCATAAACTTGTGGAGCGTTCAATAAGTTATCACCTGGATTTCTTACTGGGAACTGACCATATAAGTCTAATAATTGATACAATGATAACGCACGGATAAATCTAGCTTCAGCAGCTTGTTGAGCGTTTGGGCTAAATGCTAATACGTTAGTAGCATCAAAGTTGATTTTATTTAAAGCGTTGTAAACGTTTAACACTTGGCTATGGTTAGCATCCCAACCATGGCTGTGTACAACACGCCATACACCGTTATCATCCCAGTCACCACCTCTTGTAGGTACTAATGACTCGTCAGTTGTATTTTCTTGTAAAGAGAAAATCAAATCTTGTGCAGTGAAAGGTCCGCCTATATCAGAATAAGCAGCTTGCAAAAGCAAGCCTACACCGGCACTACCCAATGCATTAGCAGTTTGACTATTAGTCAAAGTACTATTTAAATGCTCGTCTAGCTTAGTACAACCAACAGCTGTAACTAATACTAATCCAAACACTTTTAATTTAAATGACTTTATCATAAATTATAGTTTTATTAATTAGATTATAAAGAGAAGTTTACACCAACAGAGAATGTTCTTGCAGTTGGATAAGGCAAGTATTCAATTGATCTTGAAGGGTAGTTGTTACTTCCTTTGTCGATATTAACCTCAGGATCGAAACCAGAGAATTTAGTGAATACTAACAAGTTGTTTCCAGATACAAATGCATTCAAGTTCTTGATGTATTTTCCGTAGTTACCGAAGTGGTAAGATACTGAAGCATTTCTCAACTTGAAGAAATCACCGCTTTCTAAGAATCTAGAGTTAGCAGCAACTGGACTAGTTGCACTTTCTAAAGAGTTGTAAGCAGCTAAGCTGATGTTTCTACCATTAGCAATACCAGCGATATTAGTTACACTTGTTGCAGTGTTGTTATACACTGAGTAACCTGCAGAACCACCACCGTTTACAACGAAAGTGAATTTCTTGTAGTTAACAGTTGTGCTGATACCATAAGTTGTAGTTGGGTTTGGATTTCCAGCCATTGTAGGGTTGTCAGCAAATAATTGGTTACCGTTAGCATCAAATCCTAAGAATTTCTTCAAATAGAATTCGTTGATTGGTTGATTGTTTGTGATTACTTGACCTAATGTACCAGATACACCTTGACCATCGATGCTACCAGTTAAGATTTGAATATCTTGACCGTTTTGAGTAAAATTACTCAACATGTTTTTGTTGAAAGCAACATATCCATTAACATCCCATGTTAAATCTTTCTTAGTTAACAAATTAGCGCCTAATGTAAATTCAACACCAGTGTTGTTTAATTGAGCGTTTGGTAAGTTAATGAAGTAGATTGAAGCTGGAGCTGGTTGGATAGCTGTTGATTGGAACAAGATGTTTGTAGTATTCTTATTATACCAATCAATAGCACCGTAGATTTTACCATTCTTAGTGGAGAATTCTAAACCTAAATCGATAGATTTAGACTCTTCCCACTTCAAACTTGGGTTAGCTACGTTAACTTGGCTTGCATTGTTAAATGCACCAAAGTAGAATTGCTCTTGAGATGCACCCGCTGGGAACTCTTGGTTACCAGTGATACCATAAGAAGCTCTGAATGCTAAGTTAGAGAATAACTTATTTGCTTTCATGAAGTTCTCATTGATGATTGCCCATTTTGCACCCACTGAAGGGAAATAAGCATATTTGTTATTTGTACCAAATTTGCTAGATCCATCAGCTCTTAAAGTTCCAGTTAAGTAGTACTTGCTGTCGTAGTTCAATTGAGCACGACCAAAGTAAGACTGTAACTCAGTTGTTGGAGCAACATATGTGCTAGGCGTATTCATTGTCTTCGCATTAGCCATTGTGCTAGTGTAAGGCAATGTTAACTTGTTCGCATCTAAGTTTGTATTAAATGTATTACCAGAGAAAGAGTTGTTTGAATAATCAGAAGTCCAATATTCAAAACCCGCTAAGGCGTCTAAATTTAATTTAGCTGTGATATCTTTTTTGTAGTTTAATGTATGTGTAACTGTTTGAGAAGTTAACGCTGCATTAGAGATAGCAGCAGTACCTTGTCCAGAAACACCACTGATTCCTTGTAAGAAACCATAAACGTTTGTATTTCTTGCACCATTAGAACTATTTACCGCGTATAATAAACGGTATTCTAAGTCTTCAGAAATTTTGTAAGCAGCACGGATATTTGCTAATACTGAATTTACACCAACTTGGTCATTAGTTGCTTTTAACATTGCTAATGGGTTACCAGAACCGTTAGTTGGGTAGATAAAGTTACCAGAAGGATCAGTCAATCTTTGAGTTGGATTCCATTGTAAAATAGAACTGATGATGTTTCCTTGAGAACCAGCGTTATTAGAGAAAGGAATTACATTCTCTGAAGTATGACCGTATGTTAAGCCAAAGCCTAAAGTCAAACGCTTGTCTAAGAATTTGTATTGACCACCAAAGTTTGCTACATATTTATCTAATGTAGAACCTTTGATTGTACCATTTGTAGAAGCACCGTTAAATGAAGCACGGAATTTACCGTTATCATTACCACCGCTCAACGCTAAGTTATAGTTTTGAGAAATGTTATTGTTCATTAACTCGCTCATTGCATTTACACGAGAACCGTAATCTTGACCAGCTACTGAGTATTTAGCTAAACCTTTTACAAAAGTTGCAGCATCTAATACATCATAGTTTTTCATTAAACCAGCATTTGCGCTGTAGCTAGTACCGAATTCTAATTTAGTACCAGTTGAAGAACCAGACTTAGTTGTAATTACGATAACACCATTCGCACCACGAGAACCGTAGATAGCAGCAGAAGACGCATCTTTCAATACATCAACACTTTGAATGTCGTTAGGATTGATAAAGTTTAATGGGTTAGCATCTGGAGAAGAACCAAATCCTGTACCAGCACTTGGTCTTGCAGATCTACCGTCCAAAGGTACTCCATCAATTACATATAAAGGATTTGAGTTTGCACGAACAGAGTTATTACCTCTGATCTTAACAGTTGTAGCAGCACCTGGTTGACCAGAAGCGCTAGTAATGTCCAAACCTGCTACTTTATTTTGTAACAATTGGTCAGGAGTTGTGATAACTCCTTGGTTAAAGTCTTTTGCTTGAACTGAAGAAACAGCACCAGTCACGTCTTTTTTACGTGCAGTACCGTATCCAATTACGACAACTTCATTAAGTTGCTCACTGGATTCAACAAGTGAAACTTTTAATTCTCCGCCAGTGATCGCTACTTGCTTAGAAGCATAGCCTACTGAAGAGATAAATAATGTGTTAACAGAAGAAGGAACAGTTAATTTAAAAGAACCGTCAGCAGCTGTTCTTACACCGATTGTGGTACCTTGACCAACAACAGATGCAGCAACGATTGCTGAACCATCTTTAGAATCTGTAACCTTACCTGTAACTGTTTTGTTCTGAGCTTGTGCATTGATTACAAACAAGCTTAGAAAAAGTCCGACAAAAGCAGACTTGACAATTTTGAAATTCATAATTGGCAGTTTATTGGTTTATTAAGCGTGTACAAAATACACATTTTTGATATTCAACCTATTTTTTGTTAATTAATTTTTAACTTTTTTATCAAAAAAACTAACAATGGTTATTATTTAAGTGGTTTTTAGCAGTTCTATGTCGGCTGAAACTCAATAATAACGTACATCTTAGATTTTTTTCGCTCTCACTTAAAATTCGCTTAAAATAGAGCTTATAAATAACTTAAATAAAAATATCAAACGATTGCGAAAAAATTTGTGACAAATATTTCTTAAATTTGTACGACATCGATTGCGTTATGACAAATACAACCCTAAAACTATTGGCTCAGCAACTTCAGTTGAGTATTTCGACAGTATCTAGAGCTTTAAAGGATCATCCAGATATTTCGGCTTCCACTAAAGCAAAAGTAAATGCATTGGCACAAAGCTTAGATTATGAGCCCAACGCTTATGCGATTCAGCTAAGAACTCAGAGTAGTAAGATATTAGGTGTTATTGTACCAGCTATATCAAATTTGTTTTACGATAGCTTTATTGCTGCTGTTGAGGAAGAAAGTAGAAATAATGGATATGCAGTAATGATTTTACAATCGAGTCATAATCCAGAGAATGAGTTGAGTAATCTAAAAATATTTAGACAAAACAGGGTATCGGGTGTTTTTGCTTGTCTTTCATCAAGCACTGAAAATTTAGAAGTGTACCAAAAAATGAACGAAAGAGAAATTCCTGTGGTGTTTTTTGATATTGTTCCTAAAGACAATCGATTTACAAAAGTACGCATGGCAGATGAGCGTTGCGCAATCATGGCAGCAGAAAATATTATTAAAAGAAATGCAAAAAAGGTATTAGCCATTTTTGGAGATGAAGGTTTATCCATCACTCAAAAAAGAAAATCAGCATTCCAAAAATTTATGCAAGATTTCTCACCCAAAACACATTGCTCCTTTGCACATGCTGCAAGCACAAAAGAAGCGGAAGAAATAATGAAAAAATTTGCTGATAAAAAACAGAAAGTGGATACTGTTTTTTGTATGACCGATGAAATATTAATTGGAGTAATGAGAAAAATACAGGAGTTGCAAATAAAAGTACCCAATGAAATTGGTGTAATAAGTATTAGTAATGGATTCATACCTAATTTATATTATCCTCATATTAGCTATGTGGAAACAAGTGGACATGAATTAGGAAAATTGGCGTTTATACAAATGATGGCAAATATGAAAGGAGGAAAAACTTTAACAGAGTTAACAGTAGATGCAAAATTTGTTGAAGGTGGATCTATGTAAAACAAAAAAGAATAAAATGGCTGCAACTGAAATATTTTCCGCAAAAGGATTTTTATTTGACTTAAATGGAACCATGGTAGATGATATGCCCTACCATATTGAAGCTTGGCATAAAAAAATAATTGAATTGGGTGGTAATTTAACATTGGAGGAAATGAAATACCAGTGCTATGGCAAAAATGACGAATTACTAGAGCGTGTTTTTCCTTGTAAATATAGTATGGAAGAAAAAATAAAATTAGGAAATGAAAAAGAAGCTATTTACCGTATTGAATTCAAGCCATCATTAAAATTAATTGATGGGTTAAACGAATTTTTAAAACAAGCAGCAGCAAAAAACATTAAAATGGCAATTGGCTCAGCAGCCATTAATGAGAATATTGATTTTGTAATTGACAATATGAATATTCGTCATCACTTTGAAGCAATTGTTAGCGCCAACAATGTTAGCATGAGCAAACCACATCCTGAAACATTTTTGAAGTGTGCAGCGCAATTAAATTTACATCCAACTGATTGTGTTGTTTTTGAAGACACTCCAAAAGGAGTTGAATGTGCATTGAATGCCGGTATGAAGGTAATTGTAATTTTAGGAGCGCATACTGCAAATGAATTTACGCATTATCCAAATGTGATAAATTGCATTTCTAATTATTCAGAATTACTTTAGGTTCGTAATTATTACTTTCCAATGCAGAATTTAGAAAAAATAAAATCTAATTGATCCTCATTGGTTATTTGGCCTGTAATAGTGCCTAAGTAATGTAATGCTTGACGAATATCTAATGCTAATAAATCACCAGTTACATTTAATTGCAAACCAGTTTCAACATCATTTAAAGCCAGGGATAGCTTTTTTAAAGAAGCAACGTGTCGCGCATTGGTAACAATAGTTCCTTCTTTGTGCAAGCCCTCACCAGCTACCTTTTGATATAAAATATTTTCAAGTGCTTTTATGTTGTCTTTTTCTTTTGCCGAAATAAATACTACTTCATTAAATTGTTGATTCTCAAGTATTGAAGCATCTTTTAAAAGATCTTTTTTATTTCCGACTAGTACTAATTTATCTGTATCCACTTCGGATTGCCAACTTGCAACTTGATCAACACTATTATCATTTACATCAAACATAGCAATCACAATATCAGCCCCTAGTATTTTTTCTTTACTTTTTTCAATTCCCATTTGCTCAATACTATCAGTCGTTGCAGTTCTTATACCAGCGGTATCAATTAATTTAAATAGAATGCCCTGAATATTTAAATACTCTTCGACTGTATCGCGTGTTGTACCTGGGATCTCACTTACCAACGCTCTATTTTCATTTAATAAAGCATTTAATAAAGTGGACTTACCTGCATTTGGTTTTCCAACAATAGCTACTTGTACTCCATTCTTTATTACATTACCTAATTTAAATGAATCTAATAAAGCCTGTGTTTTTATTTGTAGTTGTTGTACTAAAATTTCTAACTCTTTTTTATTAGCAAAGGCAACATCCTCCTGGGAAAAATCCAACTCCAATTCTATGAGTGCCGAAAATTTTATTAGTTTTTCACGCATCAATTGCAAATCGGTAGAGAACCCTCCTTTAAAATTATGGAGTGCCGTTTTACGCGCTGCTTCGGTATTACTTGCAATTAAATCAGCAACTGCTTCGGCTTGTGTTAAATCTAATTTCCCATTTAAAAAAGCACGTTGTGTAAACTCCCCTGGTTTTGCCATACGCGCTCCAGCTTGAATCATTAATTGTAAGATAGCATCCTGAATTAAAGGGGCACCGTGGCATGAAATTTCAACTACTTCCTCTCCTGTATATGATTTTGGAGCACGATAAATACTCACCACCACTTCATCAATTACATCCAACCCATTTAAAAGTTTTCCAAAGTGAACTGTATGGGTTGGTTGTTTCACTAAACTCTTTTTTGAAAAAACCGATGCAGTTATTTCAATGGCTTTGGGTCCACTTAATCTTATCACAGCAATGGCGCCTAATCCTGGCGCTGTTGCCAGGGCAACAATCGTATCATTCCAAGTGCTCAAATTTTCACGCATTTAGCAAAGATAGGTCCATGTCTTTGCAAAACAAAAATGGCTTAGAAAAACAAATGGCAGCCGTTTATGGGCTGCCATTTAATATTTCGAAGTAAAGTTGTACTAGTCTTCAGAAACTTGGAATACAATTGCTTGTCTATGACGGTAAATTACATTACGGCCATTTTGAACAGCTGGTTTCCATTTTGGACCTCTTGTGATTACACGAACCGCTTCATCAGCAGTACCATATCCAGGGTTGTTTTCAGCTTTTACATCTGAAATTGAACCATCTCTTGATACAACGAATGATACAGTTACTGCGTATTTTCCAGCAGGTGCGCCATTTTCAACTGGCAAGTCTCTGTTTAAAGTTCTTTCTAGATAACGAATCCAACCTTGTTGTCCACCAGGAAACTCAGCTGGTTGTTGTACAACAGTAAAGATTTTATCAGTCTCTTCATCTGGAGGTGCGGCTGGCCCAGTGCTTTGTTCTACTGGAGCTACAATTCCATCATCTTTGATACCTTTTTGGTCTGTTGCACCAATTTTAACGTCTTCTAGTTTTTCAACTTCTTTTACCTCATCCTCTTTTTTCACTTCCTCATCTTTTACGATTTTTGGAGGTGTAAATTTCGCCATTTCCACTTTTGGTGGTTCTTGCTTTGGTGGCGGAGGAGGTGGCGGAGGAGGTGCTTTTTTCTCTTGGTTAACATCCGCTAAAGAAACATCCTGAACTACGATTTCAGTTTTTGCTTTTTTAGCAGAGTTAGAATAAATAGCACCACCCGCTAAAAGTGCAGTAATGGCTACCATTACAATCAAGGCCTTTTTAAGACGATCATTGTAGGTTTTTCTTAGCTCATACGCACCATACTCCTTATATCTTCCCTCAAAAATGAGGTCTAATACATCGGCGGTTAATATTTTATTTATGTCCATTTTAAATGCTTTTAATTGCTTAAGGTTTTACTGCAGATTCGTCTGATTTTTTAATCAATTGCTCTTCGATATCAAAAATATCAACAAGCGCGAATTTTTTAACAACGTTGATAGACATCTCATCTAAGATATCAATTACGTTTTTGTAATTGCAATATTGGCTTGGTTTAATCACGACTACTAAGTCATGCTCTGGATCATTTGGATCCTGTGCAATACTTCTTACATATGCTTTCTTTTTCAAGATAACGTCTCTGATAGAGTTTTCTCCGTTATAAGAAGCTGATAAAAAGTTAGAAGCATCATTTTTTAATTGACCTTCATAATAGTAAATATGATTATCCGCACCCATTAGGATGGTTAAAGCCCCTGATTCTTTTGCTTTATTTTGTTCCTCAGGTTTTACTTTGTCATCCGGCAAAAGCAACTTCATAGCTGTTGGTTGACTCATCGTTGTAGTGAAGATAAAGAAGGTAATCAACAAGAAACCTAAGTCCACCATCGGCGTCAAATCGACACGCGTTGATAGCTTTTTTCCTTTCTTGACACCGGGTCCTTTCTTATGGCCACCACCCGAGGTATCTAATTCTGCCATAGTAAATAGCTTTTAATTAGTTTATAATTTAGTTTTCCTGTTTTTCTCCATTCATTGATTTCTTGTACAATTCTGAACCTACTGGTGCATTTTCAGGATTGGTAACCATTTGGAATTTCTGAATATTGTTTTTCTTGAACGCAGTTAAAACGCCTTTGAATGAAGGATACTTTGCAAGATTGTCCCCTTTTAATAAAAGATCCATCTTAGCTCCAGCATATGCTTCATTAACAGCTTGCATCCAAATAACCAATTCATTATCCGTACTGTCCTTACAAGGAATCCCTTTAAGTACATCTCCTTTTCTGTTTTCTTCAGAGACAGATAAGAAAGAGTTTAATCCGCTAAATGAAGCACCTACGAAACTAGCTGCTTTAAATTTAGCGACATCGATTCCTAAATTCTTAGTTGTATTTAAAGAATTAGCAACCAACTCTCTTTTTTGCTTATCATCTATTGTAAGAAATACTTTACCATCTTTATCAATAGTTACTAGTACAAAGTCCTTGTTAGGGGCAACTTTAGAAGCTACTGAACTAGGTGTAGTTACAGCGATTGCTTCTGAAGGTTTGAACTTAGTAGTCAAGATAAAGAATGACAATAAAAGGAAAGCCACATCACACATGGCAGTCATGTCGATGGTGGTACTCTTACGAGGTAATTTGGCTCTACCCATTTTTATTATCTTTTAAATTTATTTATAAGGTTGTCCTTATTAAAATATTTTTCTACTTAACTACTATTTGTAGTTTGCTGCGAAGCTTTGAGTTAAAGTAAATCCAGACTCATCGATACCATATGTAATACCATCGATTCTTGTAGTGAATACGTTGTACATAATGATCGCAATAGCTGAAGTACCGATACCTAATGCTGTATTATATAAGGCCTCAGAGATACCTTGAGATAATTCACGAGCAGCTTCTCCACCACCTTCTTCTCCTAATTTAGAGAAAGAACGAATCATACCTAATACCGTACCGAACAATCCTAATAAAGTTGCTACTGATGCGATAGTTGATAAGAATACTAAGTTCTTTTCTAACATTGGTAATTCTAAAGCTGTTGCTTCTTCGATTTCTTTTTGAATGTTTAATACTTTTTGATCAGTATCTAATTCTGTATTTGAAATCATTTCTTTATATTTCTTCAAACCAGATTTCATTACATTACCTACAGATCCTTTTTGCTTGTCGCACTCAGCAATTGCTTTGTCAACTTCTTTGTTAGCCAAATGGAATTGTACTTGACGGATAAATGCAGTGTTGCTTCCAGTACCTGCTGCTTTAGCAACAGTTAATAATCTTTCGATAACGAAAGTTAATACTACTAATAAGCTACCAATCAAAATAGGCACGATGATACCACCTTCGTACATTTTAGTGAAAGTACCTTTTGGTCCTTTGTGTGAAGGCCAGAATCCACCATTTGGATCAGGATTAGAGAAATTAGATGCATTACCTAACACAAAACGCCAGATAACGTAGCCTGCTACGATACAAGCAATAGGTGCTAAAGTTGCAATCAAGTTACCGCCTTGTTTCGGCTGTGCTGCTGTCTTAGTTGCAGCGGTTGCAGTTGGTTTAGTTAAATCAGCCATGATTCAATTGATTTTTGGTTTTAAATAAAAATTTATAAAAGAATTTATTCCTCTTGACTATTGGTTAGAATTCACTCGAATCTTTACGCACTAGTTTCTAAGGGGTTACAAAATAAGTAATTATTTGATTGAAACAATTTTCCAAGCATTTTTTTATTAAAAATTTAATGTTGCTAACTACTGTTGGTAGAAAGGAATATATTTACTATTAAATTACAAAATAAATTTAAAACAAATATGAAAAAAATCCTAGTATTCACTAGTCTTTGTGTCGTATTGACAATTAGCTTAAAAGCTCAAAAAGCGGACACAGCAAGTGGTAAGAAAGATTTACCAGCTAAATCTGGGCCCAAAGCCTTTAGTGAATTCATTACCAAAAAGGCAGTAAGCCAAAAAGGGGTATTTACAGTTCATTTTCAGGATGATAAATACTTTTTTGAAATTCCAGATAGTTTATTAGGCCGTGAATTGCTTGCAGTTACCCGTTTTGCCAAAGTGGCTGGGGGTGCGAGAAAGTATGGCGGAGAAGAAGTAAATGAACAAAGCTTACTTTTTGAAAAAGGACCTAACCAACGCATTTTTATGCGTGTTGTAACCTTAATTAGTAAGGCGGACTCTTCACAAACCATTGCTAAGGCAGTAAAAAACTCCTATTTAGACCCAATTGTAGCTTCATTTGATATTAAAGCCTTAGGAAAAGATTCTACCTCAAATATAATTGATGTAACTGATTTTTTCAAAGGGGACAATCAGGCTGTGAGCTTAACTAGTAGTGAAAAAAGAAGTTTCAGTCTATCTGGATTGGCTTCGGACAGATCTTATATAGAAAGCATTAAATCTTACCCTATTAATATGGAGATAAGAACGGTTAAAACTTATTCTGCTAGTGGTCCTATGCCAGGTAGCCCAATGGGTGGGGGTGCAAGTTCAATACCAGCTGCTATAAATGCAGGCGCAGTTACCTTTGAGTTGAACACTTCAATTAGATTATTACCTAAGGTTCCAATGAATACCCGTTTATTCGATTCTAGAGTGGGTTATTTCGCAGATAACTTCGTACAATACGCTGATGATCAACATAAGGTAGAAAATCAAGTATTTGCAGTGCGTTATAAATTAGAGCCAAAACCTGAGGATTTGGAAAAATACAAACAAGGTATTTTAGTGGAGCCTGCAAAGCCTATTGTATATTATATCGATCCTGCAACTCCAAAAAAATGGGTGCCTTATTTAATAGCAGGTGTAAATGACTGGAATGCTGCATTTGAGAAAGCAGGTTGGAAAAATGCAATTCAAGGTAAAGAGTGGCCTAATGATAGCACGATGAGCCTAGAAGATGCGCGTTTTTCTGTTATTCGTTATTTCGCATCTGATATCGAAAATGCTTATGGTCCTCAAGTACATGATCCAAGAAGTGGTGAGATTTTAGAAAGCCATATTGGATGGTACCATAATGTAATGAATTTAGTGCACGATTGGTATATGATTCAAACAGCTGCAGTAGATCCTGCTGCACGCAAAATGAAATTTGATGATAGCTTAATGGGTAATTTAATTCGTTTTGTTTCTTCACACGAAGTGGGTCATACATTAGGTTTGAGACATAATATGGGAAGTAGTAGCAAAACTCCAGTTGAAAAATTAAGAGATGCAAAATGGTTAGAAGCAAACGGCCATACAGCAAGTATTATGGACTATGCCCGTTTTAATTATGTAGCTCAACCCGAAGATCATGTTACTGAAATGGGATTATTTCCTCGTATTGGTGACTATGATAAATGGGCCATTAAATGGGGTTACACTTATACAGGTTTAGGTGACGAAGCAGATAAAAAAGTAAACAATAAATGGGTAGTAGATGCTTTAAGCAAAAACGATCGTTTATGGTTTGGTGGTGAAGGTTACAATGCTGACCCACGCGCTCAAACCGAAGACCTTGGTGACAATTCAGTGTTGGCTAGTGAATATGCAATTAAGAATTTAAAACGTATCATTGTTAAGCTACCTGAGTGGACAACCGAGGAAGCAGATCATTATCAAAACTTAAGTGATGTTTACAATCAATTAGTGATCCAATACAATCGTTACATGGGTCACGTTGTAAAAAATATTGGTGGTGTGAATGAAACATTCAAGAGTGTAGAAGAAAAAGGAGATGTATATACAGCAACTCCTGTGGCGATTCAAAAGTCTGCAATGAACTTTTTACAAACTCAATTATTTACAACTCCTAAATGGATTTTAGATAATAATATTTTGAATAAAATATCAAACCCTGTTGCCAACGAACGCTTACAAACAGTACAAACTAACATTTTAAAAAGTTTGTTAGACAAAGGTCGCTTGTATCGTTTAACTACTAGCACTACAAGATTCGGTAATGCTTCTTATGCTTTACACGACATGATGGAAGATACACGTAAAGGTTTATTTACCGAATTAAGTAGTCATCAAGCAACAGATGTTTTTCGTCGCAATTTGCAAAAAACATACGTAACACAATTAGGAGATTTAATAAACCCTTCTACTACTCCAACCGCAGCAGCTGCAGCTGGTGCATTTAGAATGGGCCCAGCTATTGATGTTGAAAATACCGATGTTATTTCTGAAGCAAAAGCACAATTAAAAAAATTAGCTGCAAGTATTCAAGCAAATAAAGGAAGTATCAATGACGCTAGCTCAGTGAGTCACTTTGATGATTTACAAGATAGAATCAAACATATTTTAGATCCTAAGTAGTATTGCTTATAAAATAGTTATAAACAAAAAAGGGCCCGCGTGCGGGCCCTTTTTTAATGCTATTGTCTAATAGCTATCAAATAAAATTTTCAATCTTTCTATTCGTAACGTAATGCATTAATTGGATTCAATGATGCGGCTTTCATAGCAGGATAAATACCTGCAACCAATCCTACAATCGAGCATATTGCAATACCAATAAACACCCATAACCAAGGAATCACAAAGCCGGTATTTAAAACCATGCTAAATATATTACCTACCATAATCCCAAGAAAAATACCAATCACTGCTCCTAAGATACTTATACAAATACTCTCAAATAAAAATTGACGACGTACATCTCTTTTCTTTCCACCCAAAGCTTTTATCAATCCAACCTCTCTGGTTCTTTCACTTACTGCTACTAACATAATATTCATTAATCCAATTGCAGCTCCAATTAAAGTGATCATACCAATTGCACCAGCAGCTCCACTAACACCTGCTAATAATCCAATGAACATATCGGCAAATTTATCACTCTTGTCAATCGCAAAATTATCAGACTCTGTTGGTATTAATCTTCTTGCTTTTCTCATTTTTTCTGTTGCTTCTCCAATAGCAGGTTCTAAATCGGCAACATTATTAACCATTACGCCAATAGCATATGATTTGTTTTGACTTTCGTATTGTCTAACATTTTTTAAAGAAGAAATGACTACATCATCTTGACGCAACATGGCACTTGATCCCTTAGATTTTAATAAACCAATAACTCGGTAGGGTTTACTTTGCAATAAAATTACTTTGTCAATACATTTTTCAGGCTTGCCTGGAAATAATTTAGTTGCTACATTACTTCCTATAATACATACATTTCTTCCAGTTTGAATATCTACATTATTCAAATTTCTTCCAGTAGTTAAGGAATATCCATTGACCGCTAAATAATCCTCATCGCCTCCCATTAATGTAATTTGCGGATTGGTTTTTTTGTCCTTATAATGCAATTCATTATTTCCACCAGTTCTTCTTGAAATGCTTACTGTGGCACGTCCAAAACCATAGTGTTCCTTAAAATAAGCAGCTTCCTCAATTCGAATAATTTTATCTAAATTGGATTTCTTTTCTTTTAACCCTTTTTTTGATTTCCCAAATTCATCTCCTCCATTGTTGGGTCCTCCCATTCTTGCATTTAATTCTTTATAGCGAATACTAAAGGCATTGGCTCCCATAAATGAAAAGTTCTCTTTTAAACTTTGATTCATAGCAGATATAGCGGTAATTATACCAATTAATGCCATAATACCAAACGCTATAATTGCGACAGTGATGCCCGTACGAAGCTTATTGCTTTTTACGGTACGCCATGCCAACACAAATGAATCCTGAATTGTCATTGTACAAAGTTTACTGAAAATAAAGGTAGGATAGATTCAACAAACTACCCATAAATACCCTTTAGATGGCTATTCTATAGGAAGAACGGCTAAAAGTATAGATAATTGAATAACATGCTAGGGAACACACCCAATATTAGGATGAGTGCTGCTAATACCCAAAGCTTGAATTCATATGTTTTGTCAATTTCATTTATTGCAGGAGTACCAGGGGTAAAATACATTGCCTGCACCAATTTGAAATAATAAAATACACTCACCGCCGCAAATAAAATGGCAACTATTAATAGCCACAATCCTGCACCTGCAGTTAATAAAGCATTCAGCATATAGTACTTTGCAAAAAAACCTGCAGTTAATGGAATACCTGCTAAAGAAAATAAGAATAAGGTAGTTAAGAAGGCTAGTACAGGATGTTGCTTTGCTAATCCATTGAAAGATTCAAAACTATAGTCCTTCATTTTTACAAGTACTGCAAATAAACCAATTGTAGCTAATGAATAAGCCACTATATATAATAAGATGGCTTCAGTGTTAAATATAGAATTGCCATATAAAGCAAATAACATAAATCCTGCTTGTGCGATACTTGAATAAGCCAACATACGCTTTACGCTTCTTTGGAAAACAGCGGTAATGTTCCCAATTAATAAAGTAGAAACAATCACGAATGACAAAATAATATACCATGTAAATCCAAGCGCCATTCTTTGTGTTTCAAAAACTTTAATGAAAGCAATAAAACCAGCGGCTTTAACAATTGTTGCCATGAAGGAAGTGAACACAGTTGGTGCGCCATCATATACATCAGGAGTCCAAAAATGAAAAGGCGCAGCGGATACTTTAAAATTCATTGATGCAAATAATAAAATCAATCCAGCTGACATTAAGAAATGCTCAGTCACCATATGTGTTGTGGGATTAACAACTGGCATAGTCAAATGAAAACTTCCTGTCGCTCCATAAATAAAAGTGATGCCTAACAATAAAATACCTGTTGAGAAAGATCCCATTAAAAAGTATTTTAACGAAGCCTCGTTACTTAATAAATTTTTCTTATCGGACCCTGTTAAAATATATAAAGGAATAGATAAAATTTCTATGCCAATAAATAACATCAATAAATTATCAAAAGAAGTTAAAACGCTTACCCCGCAAAGGATAAAGAAAAATATTGCATAATAGTCAGCCGTGTGATTATTGCCAACTTTTTCAATTTCTTCCCCGTTAATCCATACATACAAAAACGTCAAAATGAATAAAGTCATGTTTGCAAACAATCCAATTTGATTAAACGCCAACATACCCTTGGTGTCAAAGTCAATTACCCACCAACCTTTTAGCTGTGCTAAATTAGCTACAATTAAAATGAGCATTCCAACAAGCCCAATATTTCTTTGTGCCTTTGCCGAGGTGGTAATCCAAGAACAAAACATCATTACAACACCCAATAAAGTAGATACAATTATAGCATTCATTACAAATTCATTTAATTATTTTACAAACAATTGTTTTAAAGTATCAGCAGTTACATCAAACAATGGTTGTGGATATACTCCTGTTACAAATACAATCACTAACAATACGATTAAAACTCCTTGCGCATTTTTGTTTGGTGCAGTCATCAAATTAGTTGCTTCACTCACTTCACCATAAGCCACTTTTTGAACCATGTTTAAAGTATAAATTGCTGCAAGCACCACGCTCACTCCAGCAGCCGCTGCAACCCAAGGATTAAATTGGAATAAACTATTAAACATTAAAAATTCTCCAATAAATGCATTTGTCAAAGGCAATGCAATATTTGCAAACGCAAACCCAACTAATAAAATTGCCAGGGTTGGTTGCTTTTTAGAAATACCACCTAAGGCTTTCATTGATCTAGTTCCTGTTTGTTGTTCAATGACATCTGCAATAATCCATAGTCCTAAAACATTCACGCCATGTGAAAATAATTGTATTAATGCACCTTGAACACCCACTTGATTATGGGTAAACAATGCTGCATTCATTAATCCAATATGCGCAATTGATGAATATGCAATTAATCTTTTCATATCATCTTGACGAATAGCAATAAATGATGCATAAAGAATTCCAATAACTGAAAGCACAATAACCATATTGGCGTGCGCTAAAAATGCAGAAGGGAATAGAGGCATTAACCAACGAATAATCCCATACAATCCCATTTTAACCATCACAGCACTTAATACCATAGTAACGGCTGTTGGTGATTGTTCATAAGCGTCTGGTTGCCAAGTATGAAAAGGAAATATTGGCATTTTTATCGCAAAAGCTATAAAGAATAATGCAAAAGCGGTTGCACTTTGTGCAGGAGAAACATTTGCATGTTTTAAAGATGCAATTAAAAAACTATGGTCTGCTGTATTTGAATATAAAAGGATAATTCCAATTAACATAAACAAAGAACCAAGAAAAGTATAAATAAAGAATTTAAAAGTAACAGCGATTCTTTTTTCTCCTCCCCATATAGAACATAAAAAATAAACAGGTATTAATGCTAACTCCCAGAAAAAGTAAAATAATAAAGCGTCGCCTGCTAAAAACACACCCATCAAACCTGCTTGCGTCAATAACATCAATGAAACAAATACATTTTTTTGATTGGTTTGATTATTGCTTGTTGCAATGAATATGGCTGGAAAACTTATGGCAGTAAGCAATATTAAAATCTTAGAAAGCCCGTCTGCTTGTAATAAAAAACGGCTATTTAAAATTGGTAACCATGACGCATCAAAGTCCCCTGTCTTATTTAAAATGATATGCAATGCTCCCAATAATGTCAAAAGCCCTGATGCAACAGCAATAAGGTTTACAGACTGCTCTTTCTTGATAAAAAGAAGCGCAATGGCGGCGAATATTGGTATTAATAAGAATAATAATAGAAACATAATAACTTATAATTAATGAGTCAATTTATAAAAGAATTTAAGAATGGTCATATCATTAAACCAAAAAATGAAAAGTAAAACCATACTTAACACCATGAATAAAATATAATATCCAACCTGACCACTTTGTAATAATCTAATTTGTCTTGCACTATACTGTACTATTTTGCCAGTACCATTCACGGCGCCATCGATAATATTTTTTTCAACCACTTCTTTTAAAAATCCAGCAAATTTATTTAAAGGATTTAAAATGATAGTTTCATATAATTCATCGATATACCATTTGTTGTATAAGAATTTACTTAAAGCAGTTTGAGGCTCACCATCTGCTTTTTTACGATAAATTGACAAAGCAATTAATAAAGCAACTACTGCAATTGTTACCGAAACCCCCATTAAAGCCCACTCAGTGCTTGCTGACAACCCAACTTCCTTAGCTTCACCAACAATCGGTGCTAATTGATGTGATAACCAATGATGGCCGCCCATTAATTCAGGAACACCAATGGCTCCAGCAATGGCACTTGCTACTGCTAACAAAATTAAAGGCAATGTCATTGCAATTGGACTTTCATGTAAATGATGCTCTTGATCATGTGTGCCTCTAAATTGACCAAGGAAAGTAGTTGCATATAAACGGAACATATAAAAGGCAGTCATTGCTGCTCCCAGTACCCCTAGTGCCCAATAAATAGGGCTCTTGGCAAATGCAGCTGCTAATATTTCATCCTTGGAAAAGAATCCACTGAATGGAGGAACTCCTGCAATAGCAATACATCCAATTAAAAAAGTAATATGTGTAATTGGTAATTTAGATCTTAAACCACCCATTTTACGAATGTCTTGTTCATGATGCATCGCATGAATCACCGAACCTGCCCCTAAGAATAATAAAGCTTTAAAAAATGCATGCGTGATTACATGAAATACGGCACCAGAATAAGCACCCACACCTAATCCCAAAAACATATATCCTAATTGACTCACAGTTGAATAAGCCAATACTTTTTTAATGTCATTTTGTTTAATCGCAATAGTTGCAGACAACAATGCAGTACTGATACCCACAATAGCAACCACATGCTGTGTAAATTCACTTGCACTAAATAAAATATTTGAACGCGTGATCATATATATACCTGCAGTTACCATCGTTGCAGCATGGATTAATGCAGACACTGGTGTAGGACCCGCCATCGCATCTGGCAACCAAGTAAACAAAGGGATTTGTGCACTCTTACCCATTGCCCCAACAAATAATAATAATGTAATGGCAGTAATATCTGATGATGATAATTTAGCTAAGCTTTCTTGTGTCAAAACAGCACCATAACTTACTGTACCCAATTTAACGATCAACCAAAAAATAGCTAACAAGAAACCTAAGTCACCAATACGGTTCATGATAAAAGCTTTCTTAGCTGCGTAATTATAAGTTGCATTAGTAAACCAATAGCCAATTAATAAATAAGAACACAATCCAACCCCTTCCCACCCAATAAACATAATCACGTAGTTGTCTCCTAATACTAGTAACAACATACTAAATACAAACAAATTTAAATATGCAAAGTAACGTGCGTAATGAGGCGCTTCCTCGTCCTTCATATAGGCAGTTGAATACAAATGAATTAAAGAACCCACTCCAGTGATCACCAATAAAAATAAGCTGGATAAAGCATCTACTTTTAAGTCAAATGGAATTTTAAAGCCTGCTGTGTTGATAAAATCAAAATAATGAACTGTTGCAGGTCCAGAAGATTGCACATTTAAAAAAGCTAGGAGGCTAAAAATAAATGACATTACAATATATCCTGTTGCCTTATATGCAATTACTTTTTTACTCCAAATGTTACGACCTAACCCGTTGAATAAAAATCCAACCAGTGGCAATAGTACTATTAAACCTATTATTAGTTTCATGCGAAATGAATTAATTCTTTAATCTATTTAAGAAATTGATATCGATAGAATGTGTATTTCTAAACATCATTACAATAATTGCCAATCCAACACTCACTTCTGCAGCAGCTACCACCATGATAAAGAATACAAAAATTTGTGCATCAATACCTGCAGTACTTGCAGCGGCAATTTTTAAACCTGCTGCATGGTGCATTTTTGAAAAAGCCACCAACAATAAGTTCACTGCATTTAGCATCAACTCAACACACATAAAAACAATAATAGCATTGCGACGCGTCAATACACCTATGACGCCAATGCTAAATAAGGTTAAGCAAAAGAAAATATAATATTGTATTGGCATATCCGTTATTTAATTTTTATGATCGTTTAATTTTCTGATTTGACTATTTTTTACCAATGATTACAGCACCCACCATTGCACTTAAAAATAGTACACTACTTATTTCAAAAGGCACCACATAGTCGCTAAACAATGCTTTACCCAATGGATGAATTAATCCAATAGTACCTTCCTTCATCATTACTTCTTTTCCTTCTAATTGAACAGTTTGTTTCACCAATGCAATTAACAATGTCAACAAACTACCGCCCGATAAAACACCAATAAACTTGGTGAATAACTTTTTCTGAGGCTCGTTATCGGATTGCACATTCATTAACATTATCACAAATAAAAACAATACCATAATGGCACCTGCGTAAACTATAATATTTACAATAGCAAGGAACTGTGCATTCAATAAAATATAATGCCCTGAGATGGCAAAAAATACCAAGATCAACCACAACACACTATGTATTGGATTTTTGCTTATTAATACCATCACAGCACTAATTACTGCAAATGCAGACAAGGCGTAAAATAAAATTTCTAATGTACTCATATTAATTATGCTTCTACTCCTTTAGCTTCAGCAAAAGCAGTTGCTTCTGTCAAAGGATTTGGAATTAATAAATCAGGTTTTCCGTAAATAAATCCTTTACGGGTATAATTTGCAGGTGCAAAAGTTTCACTTAAATAGATTGCATCCTTAGGACAAGCATCCTCACACAAGCCACAAAAAATACAACGAAGCATATTAATTTCATACTTTGCTGCATATTTTTCTTCACGATACAATTGCTCTTCTCCTTCTACTCTTTCAGCTGCTTCCATTGTAATGGCTTCGGCAGGACAAGCAACAGCACACAAGCCACATGCGGTACAACGCTCACGACCTTCTTCATCTCTGTTTAAAACATGTAAGCCTCTAAAAACAGGGCTAAACTCACGCTTTTCCTCAGGATACCTAATAGTAGGTTGCTTCTTAAACATGTGACTAAACGTAATCAACATGCCCTTGATAATATTAATCAAATACAAACGCTCCAAAAGCGTCATTGGCTTTCGGTTTACGGCTTGTGATTTGTTGGTTAATGCTTGCATGGTCTTAAAAAATATCTTTTAAAAAATTATAATTTAGCTAAAATCACTGCTCCAGTTAATAACATATTAAATAGAGCTAAAGGAATTAAAGTTTTCCAACCCAATCCCATTAACTGGTCATATCTGAATCTTGGAATGGTCCAGCGAATCCACATGAATAAGAAAATAAATAATACAATTTTGATTAACAATGTGCCTACTCCAATTAATGCTGCAATATTTGGAGCTACACTTGCCTCATTAAAGAAAGGCAAATCATAACCACCAAAATACATACAAGCCATAATTGCGCTACTCATAATCATATTGATATATTCTGCAAACAAGTAGAATCCTAATTTCATTGAAGAGTACTCTTGGTGATAACCAAAATTCAATTCATTTTCAGCTTCAGGCAAATCGAATGGAGTTCTATTACACTCTGCCATTGCTGTGATAAAAAATATTAAAAAGCCCAATGGTTGATAAACAATATTCCACCAATGTCCTTGTACTTGTTGCTCCACAATTGTTTTTAAACTTAAAGTGCCTGTAGTCATTAATAATGCAATTAATGCCAAGCCCATTGCTAATTCATAGCTGATGGCTTGTGAAGCAGCACGCAATGCCGACATTAAAGAAAATTTATTGTTAGAAGCCCACCCACCAATCATAATACCGTACACCCCCATACTCACTACAGCAAAAACATATAAGATTCCAATGTTTACATCCGCAATTTGTAATTCAACGTGACGACCAAAAACATCCACTGCACTTCCCCAAGGAATTACGGCACATGACATTAAACTAGCAGTCATCGCTAAGCCTGGTCCTAAAATAAATAACCATTTATTGGCAGCGTTTGGAATAATCTCTTCTTTCATGATCAATTTTAAACCATCCGCTAAAGGTTGCAATAATCCAAAAGGACCGGCACGGCTAGGTCCTGGACGATCCTGTAAAATAGCTGCTACTTTACGTTCTCCAAATGTGGTGTATAAGGCAATACCCAAACTAGCGAAAACAACAATGGCAATCATTATTAATTTCTCTATGATAAAACCCCAGTCAAGTGCAAGAATTGTCATGCTATAATTATTTGTATATATGAGTTATAATGAGTTGGTGAATTAGGCGCTTTCCGTTTTATTTTCAAAAGTGTCACCATGAGATGGCCCTTGAATTTTACCTAAATGAATAGTAGGCTTATTCACTTCACTCTCATCATGAATATCCATCAATAAATGAGGAGCACGTCCACCATTCACCGCTAAAAACGTTTCAGTGGGTTTAGTAGTTCCTATTTTACCTGCATAATGGCCTTGAGAAATTACCGAAGCACGACTAATTTCACGTGGTCCTTCAATTACCCAATCGCTAGCTTCTTTTTTGTCAAAACGACAAGTATTACATATCCATCCTGGCTTGCCATCTGGTGTATCTTCAATTTCTCCCCACTCATCTTTGCGCGCAGTTACTCTAAACACTTCATCTCCTCTATTCCATAAGGTAACTCGACCGCTACATGTTGGACAATCACGGTGTGCATCCATTGGTTTTAAGAACCAAACACGATTTTTAAAACGGAAAGTTTTATCTGTTAATGCACCTACTGGACAAACGTCAATCACATTGCCAATAAATTCATTGTCTAAACTCTTTTCAATATGTGTTGCAATTTCAGCATGATCTCCTCTATCTAAAATACCATGTACACGCTTATTGGTTAATTGATCTGCAGTGAAAACACAACGGTAACATAATATACAACGCGTCATATGCAATTGAATATTTTTACCGAGATCATGTTTTTTGAAAGTTCTTTTTTGGAATTCAAATCTTGTTTTTGATTTTCCGTGATCAAAACTTAAATCTTGTAAATGACATTCGCCTGCTTGGTCACAAATTGGACAATCCAAAGGATGATTCAATAATAAAAATTCTACCACACCCGCGCGCGCATCAATCACTTTGTCACTTGTAATATTTTTTACTTCCATGCCATCCATCACTGTTGTTCTACAAGATGCAACCAATTTTGGCATAGGTCTTGGATCTTTTTCAGAACCTTTTGAAACCTCTACTAAACAAGTACGGCACTTACCACCACTTCCTTTCAACTTGCTGTAATAACACATTGCAGGAGGGGCTACTTGTCCACCAATTTGACGTGCAGCTTGTAAAATAGTGGTGCCCGCAGGAACCTCTATTGTAATGCCGTCAACTGTTACTTTAAATAATGTTTGTTCACTCATAGTTTATCTTTCAATGTTATGCAGGTACATGAATTGGGTCTGCATAGTGTTGTAAACCAAAATTGCTTGTTTGTGCTAATTCAGGATTTTTTACATGCCATTCAAACTCATCACGGAAATGACGAATTGCAGCAGCCACAGGCCATGAAGCTGCATCACCTAATGGACAAATAGTATTCCCCTCAATTTTTCTTTGAATATCCCATAATAAATCAATGTCACTCATCTCTCCTTTTCCTGTTTCAATTTTTTGTAAAATCTTTTCCATCCAACCCGTTCCTTCACGGCAAGGAGAACATTGACCACAACTTTCATGACGATAGAATCTTGCTAAAGTATAGGTGTTCTTAACAATACATTGATCCTCGTCTAAAACAATAAATCCGCCAGAACCCAACATAGATCCTGTTGCAAAACCGCCATCGCTTAAACTTTCATAGTTCATGTAACGTGGTTCACCTTTTGCAGTAGTTAATAATAAGTTGGCCGGTAAAATTGGCACGGATGACCCACCAGGAATACAAGCTTTTAATTTCTTGCCGTCTTTTATGCCACCGCAATATTCATCGCTATAAATAAATTCTTCAACTGTTATTGTCATATCAATTTCATACACGCCTGGCTTATTAATATTACCACATGCCGAAATTAATTTAGTGCCTGTTGATTTACCAACGCCAATTTTTGCATACTCCTCACCACCCATATTAATGATAGGAACTATAGCAGCTAAAGTTTCCACGTTGTTTACCACCGTTGGACGCATCCATAAACCTTGAATGGCTGGGAATGGAGGTTTGATTCTTGGATTACCTCTTTTGCCTTCTAAGGATTCAATTAATGCTGTTTCTTCGCCACAAATATAGGCTCCCCCTCCACGTTGTACATGTATATTACAATCAAATCCAGTTCCTAAAATATTTTTACCTAACCAGCCAGCTGCTTTTGCTTCTTCAATGGCTTCTTCTAAAATATCGGTGATCCATGCATACTCTCCTCTTATGTAAATGTAAGTATCATTAGAACCTAAAGCGAAACTA
>CAIQQR010000060.1 GCA_903874055.1 uncultured Bacteroidota bacterium
CCCAAGTATGGCACCCACAAAAGGAAATGAGCAGGTGATGGAAGTGATAAGCAATGTGACTCAAAGTATGGGATTGGGTGTTACTACTGCGGGAGATCCAGGCTCGCGCGGAGCTGGTGATATCAGTTATGTAGCAGAATATATGGACTGTATAGACGGGTTAGGCGCTTCAGGACGTGGTGCGCATGCACCAGGTGAAACAATCAATCTAAAAGAATTTCCCGTTTTAATTAAGCGTGCAGCCTTGACCATGTATAGACTAACAAGATGATTACAAGTTTAAATAAAAACGCTGCTTCTTTGAAGTTAATTTCGATAGAAAAAGTACGAACTTTAAACAATAAAATTAAAATCAAAACAAAGTCGTAAATTATTGGAAATTAAACGATAAAAACGCTATTTTTGATTTCCCCCACAAAATTTTATAGGCATAAACTTTATACAAAAAAACTGTAATTTGTTATGGTTTGATGAGTATTTGGTTTATTTTTGTATCGAAATAAAAACTAGCATTATAATACGCTATTTTTAAACAAGTTACGTTCAAAAATGTGACTGAGAATGGCGAAGCCATGCGCGCGCCAGCATCATAGCTAAAAAAGCACCTAACTACCACTAACCTAGCCCCTTAATTACGTCAATATGAAATTATTCAGAATCTTATTATTAAGCATTTTTGTGATTGCACTTAGTCAGCAATCGCATGCTCAAAGCTTTTTAGCAGGTAAAGATTTAAGTACTATCAAGGTAGATGCATTATCTGAAACTGAGTTAGCACAAATTCAGCAACAATTAAAATCCAATGGATTAACAATTGATCAGGTTGAGCAGCAAGCTATTGCAAAAGGAATGTCAGCCTCTGAGTTTGCAAAATTAAAATCAAGATTACAAACGGTAAAAGCAGGAACTGCTGGAAATAAATCTCCTTTAACAAAACAAACTTTAAATAATAAATCACAAGCGGGCAAAGACACTACAAGTCAAATGGTGAATGAGCCATCGCATGTGAATCCATTAATTTATGGTTCAGAATTATTTAATCCAAATACAACAGGCTTTGGTGAAAATCAAAATATTGCAACGCCTTTAAATTATGAAATAGGACCTAACGATGTTTTAAAATTAGTAGTATATGGAGTACAAGAATATAGTAATGATTTAACTGTAAGTAAGGAAGGACGTATACAAATTGATAATGTTGGACAAATAAAAGTGGCAGGCTTAACCATTGAAGCTGCTATTGAGCGCGTAAAACAACAAATGTCAAAAACGGCCTATCCAAGCATTGGACGTGGTGAATCAAAATTGTCATTAACCTTAGGAGATATTCGAACGATACAAGTAACCGTAATTGGCGCATATAAAAGTGCCAACTATAGTGTATCATCCTTATCAACTTTATTAAGTGTATTGACGATTGCCGGCGGGCCAAGTGATATTGGTAGTTACAGAGAAATTGAATTAATACGCGATAATAAATTATTTAAGAAAATTGATTTGTACCATTTTATGCAAAATGGAGATCAATCACAAAATATTGGTTTAAAGGATCATGATGTAATTAGAGTACCACCGTATAAAAGCAGAATTGAAATTAAAGGACAAGTAAAGCGTCCAGGTATTTTTGAATTGGTTGGTGGTGAAACTTTTGATCAGTTTTTAAAGTATGCAGGTAACTTTAATGACACCGCATATACTGCATGGGTGAAAGTGATTCAAAAAAATGATAAGGAAAAAGCCATTAAGGATTTAGCCTCAGCCGACTTTGGAAAGTATATTCCTCAAGGTGGCGACTTAATACAAGTATCAAAAATTTTAGATCGTTTTCAAAATAGAGTAAAATTAACTGGAGCAGTTTTCCGTCCTGATGTCTATGAATTATCAGCAGGCATGCGTATAACTGATTTAGTAAAAAGAGCAGACGGATTAAAAGAAGATGCATATATAGGAAGAGCACAATTAATAAGATTAAATCCTAATTTATTAAAAGAATTAATAAGTATAAATTTATCAAAAGCATTGCAAGGTGATCCAGCTAATAATTTATTATTACAAAGAGAGGATGAATTGTATGTGAATTCTGTTTTAGAGATTAGAGACTCTTTAACGATTGATTTATTAGGAGAGGTAAGAACACAGGGCCGCTTTAACTATATTGATAGTATGACGGTAAAGGATTTGGTATTAATGGCTGGTGGATTTAAATATGCAGCCAATAAACAAATTGAGGTAGCCAGAATGGTACAGTTTGCGGATAAAGTAAATACCGATCAAACTGCAATAATATTAAGAACTGAAATAAATGGTGATTTAAGTTTTAATCCTGGACAACAAAATATAGTGTTACAACCTATGGATGTAGTGACCATTGCAAAGAAAGCCGGATACACCAACCCCGAAGTGGTAACCATTACTGGACAAGTACAAAATACAGGTAGATATACTTTAAGCAAAAGAGTAGAGCGTGTGAGTGATGTATTAAAAAGAGCTGGTGGTTTAATTGGTGATGCATATGGCGAGGGTGCATTTATTAAAAGAAGTAGATATCAAATTGATACTTTAAGATCCGATGAAAGCAAAACAAGTATTGAACAAGCATATTTAAGAAAACAAAAAGCACAGCAACAGTCCGACCAACAGGATGTTGCAAAAACATTAAATGAAACAAGTGGTGTCGTAGGCGGTGTAGTATCGGTTCAAAACAAATCGAATAAAACCATTAAGGATAGTTTAGAAATTTTATACAAAGAGTTAGAAAGTGATTATTACCAAATTGCCATTGATATTAATGCAATAGTAAAGAATCCAGGATCTGAATTAGACTTAGTGTTAAGAGATAAGGATGAAATTGTCATTCCTAAAATAGATAATAGAGTAAAAATTAGTGGTGGTGTTTTAAGACCAACTAATATTGTATATCGTGAAGGCTTAAGTATTGGTGATTGTATAAGTGCTGCAGGTGGTATTAGTGAATATGCAAAGCGCGGACGTGCATATGTGGTATATGCGAATGGTAAAAGTAATAGAACCAAGCATTTTGGATTATTTAGAATTAATCCAATTATAAAGCCAGGTTCTGAAATAATACTACCCGAAACCAACGAGAAAAAGGACAAGCCATTAACGACAATCACAACTATGATTACAACTATTGCGCAAGTAATTGCTGCATTGGCAACTGTTAAATTGTTAACGAAGTAATAAACGCATAATGTCAGAAAATATAAATATGCCCGCTGCTGATAACGATGAAATTTCGTTAAAGGAGTTGATTGTAAAAATTAAGGAGTGGGTTGCTTATTTAAAAACAAAGTGGAAACTTATTGTTGCGATTGCAGCAGTAGGTGGTATTATTGGATTTGTATATGCAAGCTTTCAAAAGCCCACCTATAAAGCAGTAATGACCTTTGTGTTGGATGATGCACAGGGTGGTGGCGGTATGAGTGGAGCTATGGGTTTAGCAAGCACTTTTGGAATTGATTTAGGTGGAGGTGGTGGAGGTGGCTTGTTTACCAGCAGCAATATTTTAGAATTAATGAAGAGTCGTTTGGTGATTGAAAAAACATTATTAAACGCAGTGCCCTTTAATAACAATGGTAAAACTGAAATTATAAGTTTAGCAGAATATTATATTAGAACGAATGAATTAAGAGCAGCCTGGTCAAAAAAACCAGGATTTACTAATATTCAATATGCTCCTAATGAGGACAGAACTAAATTTAGTTTAGTTCAGGACTCTATTTTACAAACCATTTCTGCTTCAATTGTAAAAAACAATTTAACCATTGCTCAAAAAGATAAAAAAGTAAGTATTATAAGTATCGAGGTAAAAACTGAGGACCAAAACTTTTCTAAATTATTTTGTGAGCAATTGGCCAAAGAAACTTCTGATTTTTATATTCAAACTAAAAGCAAAAAAGCTAGAATTAATGTTGACATTTTGCAAAAGCAAACGGATAGCATAAGAGGTGAATTGAATGGAGCTATCACGGGTGTTGCAAGCGCCATGGATAATGTGTTTAATTTAAATACTGCACTAACCAGCAGGGCTGCACCTAGCAAAAGAAAGCAAGTGGATGTGCAAGCCAATACAGCTATCTTAACTCAAATTGTTGCTCAATTAGAATTAGCAAAAGTGAATTTAAGAAAAGAAACACCATTAATACAAGTGATTGATATGCCAATATTGCCTTTAGAAAAAGATAAAGTAAGTAGGCTAAAATCATTAATCCTTGGTGGTTTCTTAGCCGGATTTTTAACGGTATTATATTTAGTATTTGGACAGTTGTACCGAAAACTAGTCGCTTAGATTTTTATAAATAAAAAATAATTTAGTTCAATCCCCCCGTTGAATGACACCAACCATTAAAAAAAGCATGTTAAAAAAAATCAATATCGTCCCCCGATGGATTATATTTTTGCTTGACATTGGGGTAACCTGTTTCTCTTTTTTATTGGCTTTTATCATAAAGCAAAATTTAGAACTAACTGGTTTGCAATGGGATCCAATTGCCAATACATTTGTTTTATTATTGATTGTGAATGTATTGGTATTTGCAAGTGTAAAAACCTATTCAGGCATTGTTAGGTATACTGGATTGCAGGATGCAGTAAGAATTGCAATATCTATTGTAATGTCCTCTGCATTATTGTTTTTAGTATCTAAGGCTTCTTCCAAATACAGCAATGTATTTATATTAGACAACGTGGTGATTATATTGTATGCCAGCTTTAGTTTCTTAAGTTTAATTAGTTACCGCATATTGGTTAAGTTTTTATTCTCTTATGCGAAAAACTATAAGATGAAGAAAAAAACAGTAGTGATATTTGGTGCTGGTGAGGCCGGGGTTGCTACAAAGCGTGTCTTAGAACATGATACTAATAATAATATTCATTTATTGGCTTTTATTGATGATGATCGCAAGAAAACCAATAAAGTATTGGATGGTGTGCCCATTGTGAGCTTTGCCGATTTTGAAGAAATGGTACAGTCCAATGAGGTTGACGAGTTGGTGATAGCAAGCTTTACCATTCCTACTAAGCGTAAAAACGAAGTGGTGGATTTTTGTTTGAATCATGATATATTGGTGTTAAATGTACCACCTTATAATAAATGGAATGAGGGTAAGTTTAATAGTAAGCAGTTACAAAATATTAAAATTGAGGATTTATTAGAGCGAGACCCCATTGTAATTAACAACAATCAAATACGCAATCAAATAAAAGGAAAGCGCGTTTTAGTTACGGGAGCAGCAGGTTCCATTGGAAGTGAAATAGTAAGACAACTATTACCGTATCATCCTGAGCTTATTATATTATGTGATCAGGCCGAGACGCCATTACATTCGTTAGAATTGGAATTGCAAGAAAGGAAAACTAACGTAAACTGTATTCCTTACTTAGCCGATATTACCAATGAGCAAAGAATGGAGGATATGTTTAATCAGTTTAAGCCACAATATGTGTATCATGCTGCTGCTTACAAACATGTTCCTATGATGGAATTGTGCCCTAGTGAAGCAGTGAAGAACAATGTATTGGGTACGAAACACATGGCTGATTTATCGGTGAAACATTATGTAGAGCGCTTTGTAATGGTAAGTACCGATAAAGCAGTGAACCCGACTAATGTGATGGGTGCAAGTAAACGTTTAGCTGAAATTTATGTGCAAGGACTTTCTAAAGAAATTGCGAATAGCACCAAATTTATAACCACTCGATTTGGCAATGTATTAGGAAGTAATGGATCGGTTATTAACCGATTTAAGGATCAAATATTAAAAGGAGGTCCTGTAACTGTAACGCATCCCAATATTACAAGATACTTTATGACGATACTTGAAGCTTGTCAATTGGTGTTGGAAGCAGGTAGTATGGGTAATGGTGGTGAAATATTTGTATTTGATATGGGTGAACCAGTAACTATTGCGGACCTTGCGAAAAAGATGATTCGTTTATATGGTTACATTCCTAATATTGATATTGATATTACTTATAGCGGATTAAGACCAGGTGAAAAATTATACGAGGAACTTTTAAGCGATGCAGAGAACACTTTAAAAACTTATCATGAAAAAATTATGATTGCTAAAGTGCGCGAAGTAACCTTAAAAGATATCGAGTGCAGGTTTGCAGAGTTTAGAAAACTAGTGAATAGCTCGGAAAGTGAAAATGAACTGGTGGCATTAATGAAAGCCTTGGTACCTGAGTTTATTAGCAACAACAGTGTATTTGAGCAATTGGATGCCTCTAATGGTGCCGCGAAAGTGGTGGGTATTGGTGGATAGGTGTTAATGATTTAGCATTAGTGTGGTCCAGACGGCCAATTTGTATTTGCAAATATTCGTAAATCACTAATTCATTGATTTACAGCGTTAAATAGTTTTATTTATTTTTTAGGTTTTAAAAAATCACAATAAAAAAGGTTTTGGTGCGCAGTATGGTGCGCAATAAAATTAAAGATTCTTTTTACTTTATAGTATTAGCAATATTATAGTTTAAAACAATTTCCAATGACTATTGAACAAACGCCATTAGAAGATTGCTTCGTTATCAACGAAAAAGTTAATGGAGATGGAAGAGGTTATTTTATCGAAACCTATAACCAAAGAGATTTTAAAGCTGCAACAGGATTGGATATTGAGTTTGTTCAAGATAATCAATCGCGTTCATCTAAAGGAGTATTAAGAGGGTTGCATATGCAAAACGGAAATTCGGCACAAGCCAAATTAGTTCGTGTTGTAGAAGGCGCTGTTTTAGATATCGCAGTAGATTTGAGAAAAAACTCGCCAAGTTTTGGAAAACATTTTGGGATTGAACTTACTGCTGATAATCATAAACAGTTTTTTGTTCCTGCAGGTTTTGCACATGGTTTCATAGTTTTGAGTGAATATGCCACCTTTCTATATAAAGTAGATAAGTTCTATCAACCTGGTAATGAAGTAGGAATCATATACAATGATATTGATTTAAATATTGATTGGCGTTTAAAACCAAATGAGATTCGCTTATCTGAGAAAGATAAATCATTAGGGACATTTGCTGATTATTTAACAAGTATATAATTAAATATTTAACAATTAAGAGTAGAGCCTTTTCTTTATGAAAATTTTGCTCTTTTAATCTAAAAAACAAAAAAACTTGAAAACAGCAATTATAACAGGTATTACCGGACAGGATGGCGCTTACCTAGCTGAATTTTTATTAAACAAGGGCTATGAAGTGCACGGGATTAAAAGAAGATCATCTTTGTTTAATACGCAGAGAATAGATCATATCTATGAAGATCCACATACCCCACATAGACATTTACACTTACATTATGGTGACTTAACAGACAGCACAAACTTGATAAGAATTATTCAAGAAGTACAACCTGACGAAATTTATAACCTGGCTGCAATGAGTCATGTACATGTAAGTTTTGAGGAACCAGAATATACTGCTAATGCAGATGGCATTGGGACACTTAGAATTTTAGAGGCTGTACGTTTATTAGGCTTAACAAAAAAAACAAAAATTTACCAAGCATCTACTTCTGAGTTATATGGTTTAGTACAAGCGGTTCCTCAATCAGAAACTACTCCTTTCTATCCTCGTTCTCCTTATGCTGTTGCTAAATTGTATGCATATTGGATTACTGTAAATTATAGAGAAGCCTATAACATGTATGCGTGTAATGGTATTTTATTTAATCACGAATCCCCACAAAGAGGTGAAACTTTTGTAACAAGAAAAATTACAAGAGCAACAGCAAAAATTGCTTTGGGTATGGACAATTGTTTATACTTAGGAAATTTGGATGCTAAAAGAGACTGGGTGCATGCAAAAGATTATATAGAAGGAATGTATTTGATTTTGCAACAAGAAAAACCAGAGGATTTTGTTTTGGCAACTGGAATTACAACCACAATCCGTGATTTCGTCAAAATGAGTTTTGCCGAATTAG